>CACXCY010000098.1 GCA_902766265.1 uncultured Bacteroidota bacterium | reverse complement strand
TTGGTGTTGATTCTGTAACGCCCCACATCACCTAAGTCATAACGCTTGTCAGAGAAGAAGGTCTTCTCTATAATGCTACGAGCCGTTTCTTCATCTGGAGGTTCGGCATTACGCATTTGGCGATAGATATATTCCACAGCTTCTTTGGCATTATTGGCTGTGTCCTTTTTTAAGGTATTATAGATAACAGAATAATCAATACCATCACGGTCTTCTGTCTTGACCAAGATGGTTTTTATGTCAAGTTCAAGAATCTTTTCAATATTTTCTTCAGTAAGTTCGACATCGCGTTCGATGACAACTTCGGTGCGCTCCATGGAGACCACTTCGCCGGTGTCCTCGTCAACGAAATCTTCAATCCAACTGTCCACCACGCGTGCTGCAAGTTTTTTGCCAATGACTTTTTTCAAGTTGGCACGGGTAACCTTAACCTCTTCAGCGAGATGGAAGATGTCAAGGATGTCCTTGTCGGTTTCATAACCAATGGCACGGAGCAAGGTAGTGATAGGCAGCTTCTTCTTGCGGTCAATATACGCATACATTACATTGTTGAGGTCGGTGGTAAACTCCATCCATGAACCGCGGAATGGGATAATGCGTGCAGAATACAGTTGGGTACCATTGGAATGGAATGATGTGCCGAAGAAGACGCCGGGTGAACGATGTAGCTGGGAGACCACAACGCGTTCTGCACCATTGATAACAAACGTACCCTTGGGGGTCATGTAGGGAATCATTCCAAGATATACGGCCTGCTCGACGGCTTGGAACTCCTCGTTTTCGGGGTCATTGCACGAAAGTTTCAGTTTGGCTTTCAGTGGTACACTATAAGTGAGACCTCGCTCAATGCATTCCTCGATGGTGTAGCGTGGAGGGTCAATATAATAGTCCAGGAATTCGAGGGTGAAATTGTTGCGTGCATCTGAAATCGGGAAGTTCTCCTTGAAAACTTTGTAGAGACCTTCATCCAGACGGTTGTCGGGGTTAGTCTCGATTTGGAAGAAGTCCTTGAACGATTTTAACTGAATATCGAGAAAATCTGGATAGTCAAACTTGCGGACAGATGCAAAATTAACGACTGTGGATTGTTTTTGTGCCAAAATTTGAAATTTTAAAGTTATGCGTAAAAGCGTTCAGCGTTAATGAAGAGTTCTTGGAACAATAGTGCTACGTGCGGAGTTCACAGATAGATGGGATGTTGGGTGTGTATTTACAAAATCCCTATTACATACATTTCCAAGAAAAATAGATTGCACAACAATAAGGAATAGGCACTCCGACATCATGGTCGGAGGCCCTATTCCTTAGGTGTGGAGTTGGGTCGGTAGCGATGTTACTTAACCTCAACTTCTGCACCAGCTTCTTCGAGGGCTTTCTTCAGGGATTCAGCTTCTTCCTTGGAGACGCCTTCTTTCACGGTCTTAGGAGCACCGTCAACAAGTTCTTTGGACTCCTTCAGACCCAAGCTAGCCAAATCTTTAACGGCTTTCACGACGCCAAGTTTCTTAGTAGCATCGGGTACACCTTTCAGGATGACGTCAAAAGAGGTCTTCTCCTCAGCGGCAGCAGCGCCACCGGCAGCGGGAGCAGCAGCAACAGCAACAGCAGCTGCTGCGGGTTCAATGCCGTATTCTTCTTTCAGAACGTCAGCAAGTTCTTTTACTTCTTTAACGGTTAAGTTAACTAATTCTTCAGCAATAGCTTTAATATCTGCCATGATTTTTAATGGTTTAAAATGTTTTACAATCTTGTTGATACTTGGCCATGAGGCCGTTTTTTTGTTGGCTTTATATGGGAGCCACCCTGTTTTAATTGCTTATTCAGCTTTTTCCGATAACGTTTCAAGAACACCACAGATGGTGCTGCCAGCGGACTGGAGGCCAGAAATAACATTCTTGGCGGGTGATTGCAGAAGAGCGATAACATCGGCAATGAGTTCGTTCTTGGACTTAATATTGACAAGAGCGTCAAGATGTTCTTCTCCGATGTAAAAGCATTCTTCAACATATGCACCTTTAAGAATGGGTTTCGTGCACTTTTTCTCGTTGGCGCGGAACTCCTTTATCAGTTTTGCGGGAGCATTGTTGGTGTTGGCGAGCATTATGGAAGTTTCACCCTTGATAATCGGGAACAACTCGGAATAGTCTTTTCCAGAGCGTTCCATAGCTTTGATGAGAAGGGTGTTCTTAACGACTATCAGTTTCACTTCTTTGCGAAAAGCAGCACGGCGCAGTTTGCTGGTCAGCACCGAATCAAGGCCGCCAATATCGGCAATGTAAATATGCGGATAGGCCTTAATCTGTTCGCACAAAGAATCAATCAGCTGATCTTTTTGTTCTTTTCTCATAATGGTTACTCTTAATTAATTGGTTACAATGAAGCAGACTTGGTGTCAACCTTTACTCCTGGGCTCATCGTGCTGGAGATGGAGATACTCTTCATGTAGGTACCTTTCGCAGCAGCAGGTTTCAGTTTAATGATAGCTGAGAGAACCTCACGGGCGTTGTCAACAATTTTGTTAGCGTCGAAAGATACTTTGGCAACGGCAGTATGGATAATACCAAACTTGTCGACTTTGAAGTCGATTTTACCGGCCTTAGCCTCTTGGACGGCCTTGCCGACCTCCATTGTAACGGTGCCAGTCTTGGGGTTCGGCATCAGTCCGCGGGGACCGAGGATGCGGCCGAGGGCTCCAATTTTTGGCATACAGCTGGGCATGGTAATGATAACATCTACATCCGTCCAACCGCCTTTTATTTTGTCGACGTATTCGTCAAGACCATAATAATCGGCTCCGGCTGCCTTTGCCTCTTCTTCCTTGTCAGGGGTGCAAAGTACAAGGACGCGGACGGTTTTACCCGTACCATGAGGCAGCGTTACGGATCCACGCACCATCTGGTTGGCCTTACGAGGGTCAACTCCGAGACGGACATCAAGATCCACGCTGGCATCAAACTTAGTGTAGCTGATTTGCTTCACAATATTGACAGCTTCCTCAAGACTGTACACCTGTGTTTTGTCGAATTTAGCAAAGGCCTCTTTTTGTTTCTTAGATAGTTTTGCCATGTTTTAAATGTGTTAGCGGTCAACGCACTTGTTAGATGCTACCGCGTTAATAAATGTTTGTTTTACTTAGCAAGAGGATTCTCACCCGTAACAGTGATACCCATGCTGCGTGCAGTGCCAGCCACCATACTCATAGCTGATTCAATTGTGAAGCAGTTTAAGTCAGGCATCTTGGCTTCTGCAATCTGACGCACCTGTTCCCATGTGACAGAGGCCACCTTAACGCGGTTGGGTTCGCCGGAACCTTTCTGCGCTTTGGAGAACTCTTTCAGTTGGACGGCAACAGGCGGGGTCTTAACTACGAAATCAAAACTCTTGTCCGTATAGACTGTGATAATAACTGGCACAATCTTGCCAGCTTTATCCTGGGTACGGGCATTGAATTGCTTGCAGAACTCCATAATGTTCACACCCTTGGCACCCAGAGCGGGTCCTACGGGAGGAGCGGGGTTGGCTGCGCCGCCTTTGATTTGAAGTTTAATCAATCCTGCAACTTCTTTTGCCATGTTTGATTTTTAAAAAGGTTAATAGATGTTTTGAGTCGTGAACGGTTTGAAGAACCACGTCCTCAAATGTTCGCTATTCTTTTCCTACCTGGTTGAATGTAAGTTCGAGAGGAGTCTTGCGACCAAAAATCTTGACGGTGACTTTCAGTTTTTTCTTCTCTTCGTTGACTTCTTCCACAACGCCGGAGAAAGAATTGAACGGACCGTCGATGACTTTCACCGACTCACCCACGATAAATTTCTCATCCATGGCACCGTCAAGGTCGGCCTGTTCATCAATGTTGCCAAGGATGCGGTTGATCTCAGCGGGGCGCATAGGGATGGGATTACCGTTGCGTTCGCGCAGGAAATCTAAGACATTGGGTACATTCTGTATAATAGGTATAAGTTCGTCCTTCTCTGAAAAGTCGGCCTCTATCAATACGTATCCGGGAAAATAGTTGCGGTCTTTGGCCACCTTTTTCCCATTGCGGACAGAGAAAACTTTCTCGGTTGGGATAAGCACTTGGGGAACGTACTCAGACAAGCCACGTTTGGCCACTTCGCTTTCGATGTACTCCTTGGCTTTCTTTTCTTTCCCACTAATTGCTCTGACTACATACCATTTGTAAGATTGCTGCTCCATTGCTTAAATGCCTAGAAAAAGAACTGTGTTTGTTTTACATTAGTCCGAAACGTTTGGCTTCGGCACCAAAGCAAAAATATAAATAACTGGAGACTAAGGACAGCAAGGCCTCAAAAGAATTTGGGAAGCAAGGCGATGCAGAGAATTCCTTTTTATCCGATTATTTCGTAGATAAAGCCCAAGATGCCTTTCCAGCCGCCAGGGCGCACACCACAGACCCAGTCCATGATGAAGATGACGACGGCAATGACGAGAGCAGCAATAGCCACAACGACAGCGCTACTCTGCAATTCCTTAAACGTGGGCCACGACACTTTATGCATGAGCTCGTCGTAGCTCTCTCTTACGTAGTTTCCTATCTTTGACATCTCTAACTTGTAATTTTGATTGGCAGGGGCAGAGAGAATCGAACTCCCAACTACGGTTTTGGAGACCGCCATTATACCATTTAACTATGCCCCTGTATGTGTGCCAGGCATTGTCTGGCACACGGGTGTGTTTATTAGATTATTCAATAATCTTTGTCACCTGGCCGGAACCAACGGTACGGCCACCTTCGCGGATAGCGAAGCGGAGGTTCTCGTTCAGAGCTATGTCGGAGATCAGCGTGACAGTGATGGTCAGGTGGTCGCCAGGCATAACCATTTCGCGGCCTTCGGGCAGCTGGATTTCACCAGTGACGTCAGTGGTGCGGAAATAGAACTGAGGACGATAGTTGTTGTGGAACGGAGTGTGACGGCCGCCTTCTTCTTTCTTCAAGATATAGACAGTGGCCTCGAATTTATGGTGAGGTTTCACGGAACCCGGCTTGGCGATAACCATACCACGGCGGATTTCGTCTTTGTCGATACCACGGAGCAACAGACCTACGTTGTCGCCAGCCATACCTTCGTCCAAAATCTTGCGGAACATCTCAACACCCGTAACGGTTGATTTCAGTTTTTCAGCACCCATACCGATGATGTCAACGGGGTCGCCAGTGTGGATAACACCAGTCTCAATACGACCAGTTCCCACGGTACCACGGCCGGTGATGGAGAATACATCCTCGACAGGCATCAGGAAGTCTTTATCCACAGCGCGGACAGGTTCAGGAATCCAGTTGTCAACGGCTTCCATCAGGTCTTCCACGTTCTTCACGCCACTGGGTTCGCCATTCAGAGCGGCGAGGGCGGAACCACGGATGATAGGAATATTGTCACCGTCAAATTCATAGGAGCTGAGGAGCTCGCGGATTTCCATCTCAACGAGGTCGAGAAGTTCAGGGTCGTCAACGAGGTCGCACTTGTTCATGAAAACAACCAGCTGGGGAACGCCAACCTGGCGAGCCAGAAGGATGTGCTCACGGGTCTGGGGCATAGGACCATCGGTAGCAGCCACAACGAGGATAGCACCGTCCATCTGGGCAGCACCAGTGACCATGTTCTTCACATAGTCAGCGTGACCCGGGCAGTCAACGTGAGCGTAGTGACGTTTCTCAGTCTGATACTCAACGTGAGCGGTGTTGATGGTGATACCACGCTCTTTCTCTTCAGGAGCAGAGTCGATAGCGTCGAAGGTTTTCACTTCAGAGAGACCTTTTTCGGCCAGCACCTTGGTGATAGCTGCGGTCAGAGTGGTCTTGCCGTGGTCAACGTGGCCGATAGTACCAATGTTAACGT
>CACXCY010000097.1 GCA_902766265.1 uncultured Bacteroidota bacterium | reverse complement strand
ATGCACACCATGGTCTATTTGTATTTACACCATGGTCTATTTACATTTACACCATGGTCTATTTACATGCACACCATGGTGTGCACAGACGTACACGAGGCCACAACGCTGCGTTGAGCCGTAGTGGCAGGGCAAATGGCGCCGTTTAGCGGAGACGGCGGCGGCGGTCGATGATGGGCGATTTCTCCTCGGCTTCGCGTTGACGCTCCTCGTAGCGGTCGGCGTCGATGTGGGGGTTGCGGCTGAAGAAGTCCTTTTTGTAGCGTTCCATGCGGCGGCGTGTCACGGCGGGCAGCACCCACTGGCCGAGCACGCGGTAGAGCACGTAGAGCGCGAGGACTCCGAGGACGATATAGAACAACCTTTCGATGGCTCAGGGATATAAAGGGAGACAGACGCGTGGGCGTCTGTCTCCGTTGTTTTCATTTCACTGGCCCAGCCCCTGGTAGGTGCGGGTGTCTTGCTTGACGTTGGACTCGAGCGACTTGCGAATCATGCCCTTCAGCTCGAGCGTCTGCTTCTGGAGGTCGTTGCGTTTCTCCGGCTTGTAGAGCTCGGCGTAGCGGCATTTGCCCAGCTTGAAGCCCAGCTTGGGCATGACGCCCAGCACGTCGACGGCCAGCCGCGTGGGCAGCGGGCTCTGCAGAATCTCGAGGTGGTAGTTGTAGTTGTTGTCCAGATTGTGACGGCCCGAGGCCACCACCTGGTACTTGTCCATCGACAGCAGGAAGGGGTAGAGCTCCACCTCCTTGCGGAACACGGTCATCTCCACGTCGAGACTGTCGATGACGTTCCTGGTGCTCTTCTTGAACATCATCAGCTTGGCAATCTTGTCGAACGTCTCGCTGTCGAGCACCACGAGGTCTTTGCCCGTCAGGGCCGCCACGCCGCGCAGGGTGGACATCTTGGGCTGGTAGAAAGCGTCGACGTAGGTTTCGGCGCAGAGGTGGAAGTCGGCGTTGCCGTCGAATGCCGACAGCATCGGCACCAGGGTGTCGACGGCAGGAATCATGTCAATCAGCTCGCTGATGCCGATGTCGAGCAGGTGGAAGTCGAGCCCCAGGAATATGTGGTTCACCCGTGGCGTCTTGTAGAGCGCCGTGAGCTGCATCTTGGCCGCCTTGCACACGAAACCAATCTGGTCGAGCACCGCCGTGCCGTTGCGCACCGTGATGTTGCCGCCCAGCTCCTGCAGGTCGTTGCCGAACGCCGTCAGGTCCTTGATGCGGGTGTGCAGCGTCACGTCGACATCTTTCGGCACGATAAAGGGGTTGGCCTCCTTGCTCACGTTGTCTTCCTTCCGTTGCTGCTCCAGCGTGTCGGGGTCCGTTCCCAGGCCGCTCAGCGCATCCAGCAGGTCGTCGACATTGGTGTAGTTCGACGTGAAATTCAGCTCCCCGTGCAGCACATCCTCGTGCGAGAGCCACTTCTCCAAGCCCGTCACCGAGCCCGAGATGTAGTAGTCCGAGTTGCCAAACACGATGTTGGCGCTGCTAATCTCGCACCGCTCCGGCTTGTAGTTGAACTTAATGTCGGGAATCTGCACCATGTAGGGCAGCTGCGCCACGTTGATGTAGCCGCGCTTGAAGTCCACCTTCAGGTCGGGGCTCCATTGCTGCAACACATTGCTGCGTGTCGAGTCGTAGTTGGCCGTGCCCGCCACCGACAGACCCGCCACGTTGACCGACAAGCTGTCGTTCACCTTGCAGGCCAGCGCCGCATTGTTGTATACAATCTTATATTTCACCTTGGCCGGATTCTTCACGTCGGGCACCATCTCGAACGTGCCTTCAGGCGATGTCAGCGCCGCGTTGAGCGAATCCATGTCGGCCAGTATCTTGTTGAACTTGAACTTGGCGGCCACCGAGAACGGCTGTTTGGGATTTGTCACGTCGCTCAGTCCCGCTGAGATGTCGGCACCCTCCACGTCGGCCTTCAGCCCCGCCGACGCCACATCGGCGTGCAGCTTGCCGCTGACCACCGTCGCACTCAGCATCTCGCTGAACGACGACGTATGTTTCGCCGCCGGAATCTGCACCGCCACCGACAGCGCCTCCGACTGCGCGGCGATGTCATCATAGCGAACGTCAAGGTTGGCGAAATCAATCTTGCCGTCCACCTTCATACTCTTGAAGTCCGACGACGTCACCTGGTCGAGATAACCCTTGGCCTTGATGTCCAGCCGCGTCTTGCCCTTGGCCTCCAGCGGCATGTCGGCGGGCAGCAGCGGCTTGAGGTCGGCCAGCAGGATGTTGCCTTTCAGCCGCAAGTCGGCGTACAGGCGACCCAGTATATCGTCCAACTTGCCTGAAAGGGCAATGTCGTTCTTACCCGTCACCGCCGTCAGATTGTTGATTTTAGCGTTGCTTCGTCCGTTGGGCGACAAGTCGAGGTCAGCATCTATGGAACCGTTGATTTTCTTCAGGTCGTAAGGGATAAGGTCGCGGTTCGAGAAACGTCCGTCGGTCAAAGCCAGGTTTGCGTTGACCTTGGGCATCGTGGTGTCGGTCAGCGTACCGGCGGCGTGGCCGTTCAGTTTGAGCTTCGCATCAAGATCCATGCCTTCGGCCCACGAGACGAACTGCGCCGGCAATATCTGCAACAGCTCCGCCACCTCCCACGTGTTGGTGCTGAAATCCATGTCGATGTTCATGGGCTCCGTCTCATTGGCCAGCCGTGCTGAACCGGTGAGATTGATGATAAACTCAGTCAACGCCACCGATGCTTTCTCCAGCGAGAAGTCCATCTGCTCAAGGTTGGCGTTGAATGGCAGGTCGACTTTCAGCAACCGCTTGGCGTTGGCCTGCTCGGTAATAAATTCTGTCCCGTTGGCGCGGAGTTGGGCTTTGGGAATCTCCAGGTCCACCTTGCCGCGCAGCGAAGACAGCGGCCCTTCAGCGTTGAGGTGCAGCTCCGTCTCGTCGAGCGACGCCATCAGCGTTTCCACGTTGCTGCTGTCGCACATGGTCAGGTCAAGTTTCTGCACAGCGAGTTTTACGGCACCGTCGGCGCTGTTGTCTTTCCAATGACCGCCGACTTTGAGGTCGAAGTCGCTGAGACGGGCGTCCATGCCGTCCTTCTCGTCAACAAAGCGACAGTTGAAGTTGCTTATCTTAATCTTTTTGATGTCAATGTTGTCAGGCAACTCAAAAGGTTCGCTCTCCGTGGTGTCGCCTGACTGGAAGATGTCGAAGTTTGTCCTTCCGTCGGGAGCGATGTAAAGGTTGGCGTCAACATCGTCCACCAGCAGTTGCGTCACCTTGATGTCGCCTTTTTTCAGGAAGTCGCGGATATTGACAGCCACAGTCAGCTTTTCCAGCTTAGCCAGTTCGTCCTCGACCGGATCGCCGTTGCGCATCGTGGCATCGATGGGATTGTTCAGTTTCACGTTCTTGACCTCCAAACCTACATCGGGGAAGGTACGGAACAACGTGAGATCCACCTTCTCGAAGCTGGATTCGCAGAGAATGTATTTGTTGCTAAGCTTGTTGACTATCGACGTGAGCCGTGCCGGCGTGAATATCAGATAGCAGGCGACCACAAGCACGATTGCCACCACTCCGACCAGCGCACCCAGCGAGATGAGCGATGTTTTCAGCCACTTGGGCATTCTTTTGCGTGAGGGGTGGCTGTCAGCAGGGGTTATATGTTCTTCGTTCATTGTACGCGAGTGTAGCTAAAGGTTTGACCATAGTTATCCTTGTAGGCCAGCGTATTGCCCGTGAGTGTTATCATGGTGTAGGCCTTGGGGTCGGTATTGCCGTACATACGCATGATATGGACATGGGTGAGCTGCGAGCCCGACAGCGTCCACACGAAAGGACTTGCTTCTTCTTCCGTCACATCGTCGGCGGTATCCCATGTACAACCGTTGACCAGAATGACGGTGTCTTTCAATTCGGGGATGAATTCTGAGTAGGTGTTGTCGTAGCGATAGAACTCGGAACCGTTCACCCATTTGCCAACCATATTGGAGGCGTCAAAGCCTTTGTCTTTGTTGCAGCTCACGAAGCAGAGCGTCGCAGCCAACAATCCAATAAGTATTTTGCGTGTTCTTTTCATCGAATATGTGTTATTCAGCGATAGAGTATACATCTTTATAGGTCCGGCCTTTGCCATCGTAGTCGAGCCCATAGCCAACGATGAAATCGTCGGGTATCGACCTGCCGATATAGTCGACCTTGTAGCTTTTCCGGAAACTTCCCGGCTTGAAGAAGAACGCGCACACCGACACACTTGCGGGTTCCAAGGGCTTGATGTCCTCAAGCATCTGGCCGACGGTCTCTCCTGTGTCCACCACATCTTCCACAATCACAACGTGGCGTCCGCGGCAACGCTCCGGAAATCCGAGCACGGCTTTCGCATGACCGGTGGATTGCATTCCCGCATAGGAGGAATAGCGTACAAAAGCAAGCTCTGGATCGAAGTCCATGTATCTGGTCAAATCGGCGGCAAAGAGATAGCTGCCTGTCAACACAGGGCAAAGTATAACGTCTTTCCCCTTGAAGTCGCGCGATAGTTCAGCGGCTACACGCTTGACCTCTTTCTGTATCTCGACGTCGGACATGTAGAGCTTGAACGTCTTATCGTGCACTTGGATGATGTTATTCATATATTGTAAAGTTCTCGTGGTTATGAATAAATGTAATCATGATTAGTATTCATCGTCAGGAACAGGTTCCTCGATGCTGTCGAGTACCAGCCGGAATCCGCAGAATCCGTAGCCGCGGTCGGGCAAGTACCAGTTCCGGTCGCTTACAGCGCAGCCCCACGACGGGCTGTTGATGCATCCGCCACGCTGTATGCGGCTGTCACCTTGACGTGGGCCTCTAGGATTTACCTGTGGCGATTCGGTATAGGAACCATACCAGTCGCTACACCATTCCAACACGTTGCCGGCCATATCGTAAAGACCAAGCTCGTTGGGAAGCTTACGCCCCACGGGATGGGTGATGTTTTCGCTATTGACGCAGTACCAGCCAACATCATTCAGATTCTTGGCGGTACCAGGGAAGATGGTGCCATTGGATTTCACCCCACCGCGAGCGGCAAATTCCCATTCGGCTTCGGTAGGCAGACGGAAACGGTAACCGGTCATCTGGCTCAGACGAGCGATGAAGGTCTGTGCGGCAATATAAGACACCTGTTCCACAGGCAAGCTGTCGTTACCTTGCCAACGTGACGGGTTGTTGTCCATCACGGCCATCCATAATGCCTGTGTGACTTCGTATTGCGACATATAGAAAGTGTCGACCGTCACCTGATGCACAGGTTTGTCGGCATCATAGCTGTGTTTGATGTCATTGGGACGGTCGCACCCCATGTTGAATGTGCCGCCAGCCACCTGCAACATGCGGAACGCCACATCGCCCACACGGATGACCGTTGAGCCGTCCTCTACCTCCACGTTGAAGACTATCAGGGTGTCGTCGTGGCACACGCCAGCTGCCGTGTCGAGCAGATAGGGGATCTCTCGCAGGTCGGGGAGGTCATAGAAAAGGATGGTTTTGTTGCCTGGTTGAATGTTGCGTCCGGCGTCGCCGGAGAAATTTTCCAGATAATTGCCGAACGTGACACCGCCATCGACAGACACCTGCACACGAATGTCGGCGGCTTTGTCAAGCGTGTAGGTCACGGTAACCTCTTTGTCCACCCGTTTGAAGCGTACGTCGCTCACCGTTTGCGCGGGTGCCCATACCGCCACAAACAACAATATAAGTAATACTATATGTTTCATTGTCTTAAGAAAGAAGAGTGCATAGAATTGCATGTGCAAATGTACACAAAAAAGCCGGTTTAATCGCCGGCTAATAAAAATAAAAATAAAAATCCGCAGGATTGTTGCCATCTAAATTTGATAACAACATGATGCTGGCTATGTCATTATGCATTCTTGCGGTATCTTCATTTTGTCGGTAATGCGTTACGCTTCAGTAGGGGCGGGTAGGGGGTCGGCAGCATTAATTGCTTCGTCTAATTGCTGACTCGTAGCTCCTTTCTCTATATTGAAAATAATCTTCTCGTCGTTAATCCTGATTTTGTCATCCGACTCCTTGCCTGTGGTGATTTGGATGTTGTCGCCGGGAAGAATGTCAGCTTTGATAATCTCTTCTGCCAAATCGTCTTCAATATAGCGTTGTATCGCTCGTTTCAGTGGACGGGCACCATACTGTTCGTCCCAACCTTTGCGCAACAGAAAATCTTTGGCTTGTTCATCGATGGAAACACCATAACCCATATCGTTGATGCGCTTAAACAATCCCTTGAGTTCAATCTCTATAATTCGATGTATATCTTCTCGTTTTAAGCTATTGAAATAGATGATATCGTCAACACGGTTGAGGAATTCCGGAGCGAATTTCTTTTTCAATTCCTTGTCGATAACACCACGCTCCAGAGCCGCCTGCTCATTCTGTCGTGCGCTGGTGCTGAAGCCCACACCTGTGCCGAAATCTTTTAGCTGGCGACTACCAATGTTGGACGTCATGATAATGATGGTGTTTTTGAAATCCACCTTGCGACCCATTCCGTCGGTCAGCTGTCCGTCATCAAGCACCTGCAGCAATACGTTAAATACGTCAGGATGTGCTTTTTCTATTTCATCCAACAAGATGATGCTATAGGGTTTACGACGCACCTTCTCTGTCAGTTGTCCGCCTTCCTCGTATCCCACGTATCCCGGAGGCGCTCCGATGAGACGGCTGACGGCAAACTTCTCCATATATTCACTCATATCGATACGAATCATGGATGCTTCGCTATCAAACAGATACTTCGCCAATACTTTGGTAAGGTACGTTTTGCCCACACCCGTAGGTCCGAGGAAGATAAAGCTTCCAATAGGACGGTTGGGGTCTTTCAAACCGGCGCGGTTGCGGCGGATGGCTTTGCTGATTTGTTTGATGGCTTCGTCTTGCCCTATCACGCGTCCCTGGAGTTCCTGCTCCATCTGCAGCAGTCGCGTGCCTTCATTTTGTGCAATGCGTTGCACAGGCACGCCGGTCATCATGGCAACAACCTCTGCCACATCGTTCTCGGTCACCTTCACCTGTTGCTCGCGCTCAATCTCATCCCAACGTTTTTTCTCTTCGGTCAATCGTTGTTCCAATTCGCGTTCCTCATCGCGGCATTTGGCGGCCTCTTGGTAGTTTTTCTCCAGAAGAGTCTCACGTTTGCGCTGTTTCACCTCTTCGATTTGCTTTTCCAAATCGAGCACCTCTTGTGGCACCTTGACATTGGCGATACGCACACGGGCACCCGCCTCATCAAGTGCATCGATAGCTTTGTCGGGCAGCAGCCGGTCGTTCACATATCTTTCCGTCAACGAGATACACGCTTTGATGGCATCATCGGTATATGATACCAAATGATGGTTCTCGTATTTGGGGCGTATGTTGTTCAGTATCTCCAACGTTTCATCGGCTGTGGCCGGCTCCACCAACACTTTCTGGAATCGGCGTTCCAGGGCGCCGTCCTTCTCTATGTATTGGCGGTATTCGTCGAGGGTGGTGGCGCCAATGCATTGGATTTCACCCCGTGCGAGAGCGGGCTTGAACATATTGGAGGCATCGAGCGAACCGCTGGCGCTTCCTGCACCCACAATGGTGTGGATTTCATCGATAAAGACAATAATATCGGGATTCTTTTCCAGCTCGTTCAGGATGGCTTTCATGCGTTCTTCAAACTGCCCGCGATATTTTGTGCCGGCCACAAGCGATGCCAAATCCAAGGATATGAGACGCTTGTTGTATAGCGTGCGGGGCACGCGGCCTTCCACTATGCGTTGGGCAAGACCTTCGACGATAGCGCTCTTACCCACGCCTGGCTCGCCGATAAGAATAGGGTTGTTCTTTTTGCGGCGGCTCAGGATTTGCGCTATGCGCTCCAACTCTGCCGCGCGTCCCACGATGGGGTCCATCCGTCCTTCGGCAGCCGCCTTGGTAAGGTCGCGTCCAAAGTTCTCCAGAGCAGGCGTTTTGCTGTCGCTTTTCGCGCTGCTGCTGGGTTTCGCATCCTGAGGACTGGCGTAGGGATAATCGGCATCGTCGTCATCGTTGTTGCCTTGATCTATATTATTAAGGTACTCGTCGGCCGAGTCGATCTGTGGCGTATCCTCGCCGCTGTTCGACTCTTGACGAACCCGTTGCAGCATTCTTTCGTAGGTGATGGCCTCTTTTTCAAGCATCTGCGTAACGATACTGCCACCCTCCATAAGTATGGCCAGCAGAATGTGTTCAGTGCGTATTTCCTTGCTATGCAGTTTCTTCGATTCCAGGAAAGACAGCCGCAGAACCTTCTGCGTCTGAGGCAACATTGGTATATCGCTGTCTTCGATGTACTTGACGTCATCATTATTGTTGGCGATGACGGATTCCACGCGGGTTTTGGCGGCCGATACATCCAATCCCATATCGGAGAGCAGAAGCACGGCAGAACAGGAGCTTTCGCGTGTGATGCCCAAGAAAATGTGCTCGACGCCAATTGCGCCGTTCTTCAGCCGGATTGATTCATCACGGCTGTACGATATGGCCTTTTTGGCGTTCTGGCTAAATACAGCTTCCATATATTAT
>CACXCY010000096.1 GCA_902766265.1 uncultured Bacteroidota bacterium | reverse complement strand
TTACATGGCACCCCCATGTAACCTTACATGGCGAATATGAAAAGGCAGCGTTCAAAATCAACCATTTACAACAGTACTTTCCAGCAAACCGACCTTTACCGTCAATGCTGCACGGAAGGACGGTTGCGCAGCACAATCTTAGAGAGACAATATATAATACATTATATATATGAAAACAGCCGCCGCAGGAACGGCCAAAGAGAAAAAAACGAGTCGCAAACCCGTCCACAACTGTCGCATACGCAATGCTTTGTAATTTTTATTTGCAAGAAATAAAATTTATGTATTATCTTTGCATCCCGAATCGGGAGCCGACCGACATGTTTCGGCACATGTGCCGCCCGAAAGTACAGATACAAAAAACATACATCATAATGAAGAATTTAGTAATAGTTGAGTCCCCAGGAAAAATCGAAACCATCAAGAAGTACCTGGGCAAGGACTACGAGGTTGTAACCAGCAAGGGCCACATCCGCGACCTGGCCAAGAAAGAGATGAGTATCGACATCGACAACAACTACGAGCCGGAGTACGAAATCCCCGACGACAAAGTCAAACTGGTCAGCGAACTCAAGAAGGCCGCCAACAACGCCGACATGGTGTGGCTGGCATCCGATGAAGACCGCGAAGGAGAAGCCATCGCCTGGCATCTGAAAGAAACCCTCAAGCTGAAGGACGACAAGACCAAGCGCATCGTCTTCAACGAAATCACCAAGAGCGCCATACTCAACGCCATAGAACATCCGCGCGACATCGACATGAACCTCGTCGACGCACAACAGGCACGCCGTGTGCTCGACCGTCTGGTGGGCTACGAAATCAGTCCCATCCTCTGGAGCAAGATAAAACCGGCCCTCAGCGCAGGACGTGTGCAGAGCGTGGCCGTGCGTCTCATCGTGGAACGCGAGGAAGAAATCCACGACTTCAAGTCGCAGACCTACTTCCGCCTCACCGCCAATTTCTCCACCAACGACACCAACAAAAAAGTTTTGGCAGAGTTGAGCCGCCGATTCGACAACGAGGAAGAGGCGACCAGCTTCATGAAAGACATTGCCAAGTCAACCTTCTGCATCGAGAAAGTCGAGACCAAACCGTCGCACCGCTCGCCTGCACCACCGTTCACCACCTCTACCCTCCAGCAGGAAGCCAGCCGCAAACTCGGTTTCAGCGTAGCCCGCACCATGCAGATTGCCCAGCAGCTGTACGAAGCGGGATACATCACCTACATGCGTACCGACTCGACCAACCTCTCCACGTTTGCACTCGACATGGCCAAAGAGGAAATCACCAAGATGTTCAACGAGCGTTACGTGAAGATTCGCAACTACCACACCAAAGTCAAAGGGGCACAGGAAGCTCACGAAGCCATCCGTCCCACCAACATGGCCAATGCGACCATCACCGCCGACGCCTCGCAGCGCCGCCTCTACGAACTGATATGGAAACGCGCCATCGCCTCCCAGATGGCTGACGCCGAGTTGGAGAAAACCATCGTCGACATCAGCATTTCGGGCAAGAAAGAGACATTCACGTGCCAGGGTGAGCAAGTGCTCTTTGACGGTTTCCTGAAGGTTTACTATGAATCGACCGACGACGAAGACACCGACAACGCCAACGAACAGAAGCTGCTGCCGCCGCTGAAGGCCGGCACACGCCTCTCGCTCGACGACGCCGAAGCCGTGCAGCACTTCACCCAGCACCCTCCGCGCTACACGGAAGCCAGCTTGATCAAGAAGCTCGAGGAACTTGGCATCGGCCGTCCGTCGACCTACGCGCCGACCGTCAGCACCATTCTCAAGCGCGAGTATGTGAGCAAAGAGGACCGCGAGCCACAGAATGTCAACGTAGTGACGCTCTCCCTGCAGAAGAACGGTAGCGTCAGACGCACCGAAAAGGTAGAAAAAATGGGGGCGGAGAAAGGCAAGCTCCTGCCTACCGACATCGGCGCTATCGTCAACAAGTTCCTGTTGCAACATTTCAACGAGATAATGGACTACAACTTCACCGCCAAGGTGGAGCAGGACTTCGACGACATTTCCACCGGCAAACAGCAATGGCGCAAGGTGATAGACCACTTCTATGTGCCGTTCCACAAGAACGTGAAGACCACCCAGAGCAACTCCAAGCGCACCAGCGGCGAACGTCTGCTGGGCACAGACCCCAAGAGCGGCAAGAAGGTGTACGCCAAAATTGGCCGCTACGGTACGCTTATCCAGATTGGCGACACTTCGGGTGACGAAAAACCGACCTTCGCATCGATGAAGAAAGGCCAGAGCATAGACAGCATCACGCTGGAAGAAGCTCTCGAATTGTTCAACCTGCCACGTCAGGTGGGTGAGTTTGAGGGTCATGAGATCACCGTCAGCATAGGTCGTTTCGGGCCTTATGTGCGCCACGACGGCAAGTTCTACAGTCTCTCAAAAGCCGACGACCCCTACACCATCAGCCAGGAGCGCTGCTGCGAAATCATCGTACAGAAACGCGCCGCCAACGAGGAAAAGGAGCGCATGCGCGCGCAGTTCCCCCGTTTGCTGGGCAAATACGAGCAAATCGAGGTTGTCACCAACATCGGCAAGTACGGTCCCTACCTGACTTACAACACGGAAAACTTCCGCTTGCCCAAGGGTAAGTACGACCCGCTGACTATCACGCTGGAGCAAGCGGTAAGCTTGATTCGTGAGGCGCAGGAGAAGAAAAGCTCCAGAAAGCGTCGCGCAACGAAGTAATTATCCAGCGCAGACAGCGTCCACTCCCAGTGGACGAACTGCGTTTCAACATTCTACAAAGACGGAACCCAAGGTTTCGTCTTTTTTTGATTGGCTGAAGAGAAGTCCAAAAGTCACCAGAAGAGAAGCCCCCAAGCAACCTAAAGTTAGCCCCCAAGCCCCCTAAAGTTAACCCCCAAGCCCCCTAAAGTTAGCCCCCAAGCAACCTAAAGTTAGCCCCCAAGCCCCCAAAAGGGGATGTAATGTTGGGGTAGAAAAATGGTACTGTGGGTGAGCGTTTTAGGAAAGGTAACTTTACATGCCATGAAAGGTTAGGTTTCTTGCCATAAAAGGTTAGGTTTTATGGCATGAAAAGTCACCTTTTCTATCATGACGTGTTTTTGGTCAAAAATCCTCCCGACATGCTGACGGGGGTGTGGAGTTTTTGGGCAAAAACGGTAGCGTGGGAGGTCGTTTTAGAAAAGGTTAGGTTTCCTATTAGAAAAGGTTAGGTTTTCTAATAGAAAAAGTTAGGTTTTGTAATTGACTGAAGGTCAATAGGAAATATTTACCCCCAACAGACGGCCTACAGCAGCACGAGTTTCTTCACCACGGCGCGGGGCAGACGGGCGTTGACGGCTGCGATGAGCGATGTGGTTTTGAGGGAGATTTCGTGTTTCAGGGCGGGGCTGGCCAGCTTTACCATCAGCATACCGTTGCGGACGTCGAACTGCACCTTCTGCGTGAGCTTGACAATCAACTCGCCAACCACCTCGCGATAGGCGTCCTCGACCTGGCCGCGCGTCACCGTGTCCTCAAGGTTGCAGCGGCGCAGAGCGTCGGCAAGCAGCTGGTTCAGTTCCTTCGGGTCGTTCATAGCGTCGCAGTTTCGATTATGCCGCCCACCTCCACGTGGAAGATACGGTGGTCAATACCAGTGTTTTCCTTGAAGATTGCCTCCACGCGCCCTTGCTGCGTGTCGGTGATGAAGACCTGCCCGAAACGGCTGCTGCCCACCAGACGGATGAGCTGCGTAAGGCGCGGCAAGTCCAGTTTGTCAAAGATGTCATCCAACAGAAGCAGCGGTTTCGTGTCCAAGAGTTTGCCCATGTATTCGAACTGCGCCAGTTTCAGCGCCAGCATGAAAGTCTTCTGCTGCCCCTGCGAGCCGAAACGCTTCACCGGGTAATCCCCTATAAAGAACTCGAAGTCATCCTTGTGCACCCCCACGGTGGAGTATTGCACCAGAGCGTCGCGCTTGCGGGCCTCCACAAGTTGCTGCTCGAACGGCACAGCATCGTGCAACTGGCTCTGATAGATGATGTTTGCCGTCTCGTCGGCCAACGCCCCGTCGGCAATCAGCCCAAAGTACTCGTTGAAATAGGGCACGAAATCCTCCAGGAAACGGCGTCGGCGCTCGTAAATCGGCTGTCCGTAGCGCACCATTTGTTCGTCCCAGAGCGCGATGGACTCCTCTTCGAAATACTTGTTCTCGTGAAACTGTTTCAACAGACGGTTGCGCTGCTCCACGGCCTTCTGGTACTGCATCAGGTTGTTGAGGTACTCGTGGTCGGCCTGCGCGATGACCCCGTCGATGAATTTGCGCCTCACGTCGCTACCGCCAAGGATAAGCGACTGGTCGCTTGGCGAAACCATCACCAGCGGAATGCGCCCGATATGGTCCGCAAAGGCCGTCACCGCCTTCTTGTTGAACTTAATCTGCTTGTTCTGTCCCCGCTTCAAAGTGCACGACACCCGCACCGGTTCCTCCATCATATAGTCGCCATGGATAGAAAAAAACTCCTCCCCGTGACGGATGTTCTGGCTGTCGATGGGATTGAAAAAGCTCTTGCAGAACGACAGATAATAAATCGCGTCGAGAATGTTTGTTTTCCCTACGCCATTGTTGCCCACAAAGCAGTTCACATTATTGGAGAAGCTGATGTCGGCATCGGCATAGTTTTTGAAATTCGTAAGTTGCAAACGTTCCAGGTACATAGCAAGTATATTTATTGCGCAGCATGGGCGGATGCGTCGGCAGCATGGGTCTTAATCACCTCGGCCACCTGCTCCATCAGCCAACGCGGCGTCGACGTGGCTCCCGTGATGCCCACGGTGGCGAAACGATTGAGCGCCTCGCCGTCGATGTCGCCAGGCATGGTGACAAAGAAAGTGTTGGGCTGCACCTGCCTGCAGAGGTCGAACAGATAGTGACCGTTGGAGGAATCCGGTCCGCTCACAAACACTACGGCATCCACCCCCTGGGCAAACCGCCTCAGCTGCGCCGCACGATTGCTCACACGGTTGCAGATGGTGTTGTACGCCACAAAATCGGACGAACAACGACGACGGATGTTTTCTATCAACTGGTTGTAGTCCTCCTTGCTCTTTGTCGTCTGCGAATAGAGACGAATCGGGCGGTCGAAGCGTATGTCCTCCACATCGTCGGGGCGACTCACGATGATGGCCGAATTGCCCGTCTGGCCGTTCAGCCCTATCACCTCGGCATGCCCCTGCTTGCCAAAGATGACTATCTGTCCCCCTACCCGACGCATCTCCTCATAACCCTCCTTAATCTTCTTCTGCAACGCCAGCACGATAGGACACGTGGCGTCAACCAGTTGTATGTTTCTTTGGGTAGCGATGCTGTATGTTTCGGGCGGCTCGCCGTGCGCACGGATAAGCACCCGCGTGTGCTCCAGTTGCTTCAGCTGCTCACGGTCGATAACCCTGAGTCCTTTGGCCGCCAGGCGATGCACCTCGGCATCGTTGTGCACGATATTGCCCAAACAATAGAGTTGCTCACTACGGGACAGCTCATCCTCAGCAGTTGCAATGGCTTTGACTACGCCGAAACAAAATCCTGCATTATCGTCAATCACGACAGACATTGGTTCTCCTGGTTGCCTGCCTCTATCACCTCCTCATACTCCGAAGGCGTAAGGTCGTTGAAGAAATAATACACAGGGTTGACTTTATTGCCGTTTTGAATCACCTCGTAATGCAGATGCGGCCCCTGGGCGAGACCCGTAGCTCCTACATGACCTACCAACTCACCACGCTTCACCTTCTGTCCCGGTCGCACGGTAACATCGTTCAGGTGGGCATACAACGTCTGGAAACCATAGCCGTGATTCACCACGACCGTGATGCCGTAGCCGCTCAGGCCTTTGCCGTCGCGCCCTGCGGTGGTCACTTTGCCGTCGGCTGTGGCATAGACAGGTGTACCACGACGAGCCGTGAGGTCAACACCGGTATGCATACGATGGCGGTGCAGAATGGGATGGTAGCGCGAGCCGAAACCCGACACCAACTTGCATTGGTTCTTGCGTACCGGCATGATGGCCGGCAAAGCCGCCAGACGCTCCTGCTTGTTGCGAGCCATCATGGATATCTCGTCGAACGACACCGACTGGACATACAGTCGTTTCGACAAATCGTCGAGACGCTGCGCCGTCGCTTTTATCTCTTCCGCACACTCATAGCCCTCCAAATCGCTGTAACGCTCCACGCCGCCTATACCGCTTTTGCGCACGCTCTCCGGTATGGGTGCCGACTCAAAGATGACGCGATAGATGTCGTCGTCCCTGCTTTCCAAATCCGACAGCACCTTTTCGTCGCGCGCCAACCTCTTGTTGATGGAGGCCAGCTGGCGCTTGTACTGCGCTATCTCACGTTTCATCACACGCTCTTTGGGCGAGTCGACAAACTGGTACCCCAGTATCATGAACAGCACCCCAAGCACCAAACCGAAAGCCACCGTGAACGAAATCTTCTTCACCTTCTCACGCACGGTGACCACCACCTTCTCATACGAAAGCGTGTGGGGGTTGAACTTGTAGGTGCGTTTGGGTTTGAAGAGCGACATAATATTAAAAGTTTGTTATTTGCTTGTCGGGTGCCAGTTGAGTTGCTGAAAGTCCTTCATCACGCGGACGAATTCCTCCACGATGGCCGGCTTGTTGCAGAAAAACGTGAGGTTCAACTGCGGTATGAAGAGTTGTCCCACCTGTTGCGAACGCGACATTCCGTAGAGCGTGCTGAGGGCGTCGGAGTGATGTCTGTGATGCTTGTGGCTACCCTGCCGATGGTTGGACAACACATCGAATGTGCCGCCAATGGTGTTTAGGTCAACAAGCGCATACTCAAAGTCAAGGTCTCTCAACTGATGTGTCGTAAAGTCGACCGAATCATGCGCAGCCACCAGCATATCGGGATAGAGGTAATAGCACCCCCCATTCGAATCGCGCATCACAGGTGTGTCGTAGGGCGACTGGATAAAATCGAAGATACCCATATCGAAGAACACCTGCTCATAGTACTGGCGGTCGTCATCCGTCACCACGCACCATATCCTACGGGTGTTGCTCAGTTTCTTGAACGCCTCTATCACCTTGCCCCACGCCTCCATCACATCGGCAGGCACATAGTTGTCGATATGCAGCTGCGTCCCTTGTATCTCGCGATACTGGGTCGCGATGGTCGACTTGTAATGCGCCATCACGCTGTTCAGGAACTTGTCGGGGCTAATATTCATCCTGTCCTTGATAGCACGGACGATGCGCTCCAGAAAGTCGTTGTCTTTAGCCAGCTGAAGGGCATTCTGATAGTGGCTCAATATAAGGTTGCGCCGCTCGTCGTTTGGCTCAGCAAGTGCCTGTTCAACCCTTGCCAGCTCTTTGGCATACGAAAACTCCTTGCCCAGCAACAGCTTGGGCAACGTGTTTTTCCGGCTTTTGCGAATAGCGCTGACAAACTTATGGTAGCTATGGCTGTCCGTATCGCGGGCAAAGAATCCCGTGCCGGGAGTGCCCGTGCAGACATAGAGACCGTTTTTGACGACCGTTTCGTGGCGGCCACGCACACCGAAGTTGGTATCCGCCGGATGGCGCGAAACCCACACATATAGGTCTTCCGCCACGAGCGTGCGCTTGGTTGATATAGGTCTGAACTTTCCTGGCATACAGCTTTCTTTTTCTGGGTCAGATTATCGGCGCATTAACCGTGGATGGCTTTGCCGTAGGCGGCTTCGATGGCTTCCATAATGGCCTCGCTCATCGTGGGATGAGGATGGATGGATCCCGCCACCTGCTTGGCGGTAAGGCCGTTCTGGCGAGCGCTGACGATGCCGGCGATCATCTCCGTAACGTTGTCGCCACACATGTGGGCACCCAATATCTGGTCGGTTTGCTTGTCGATAACCATCTTGATGAAACCATCCGTGTTGCCGGCAGCCGTAGCTTTGCCGCTGGCTTTGAAGAAGAACTTGCCAACCAGCACCTCATGTCCCGCCTCGACGGCTTTCTTCTCGCTCAAACCCACGCTGGCCACCTCGGGAGTGGTATAGGTACAACCGGGGATGTTGCTGTAGTTCACCTTCTCGGGGTTACCGCCACATATTTTCTCCACGCAGCAGATAGCTTCGGCGCTGGCCACATGCGCCAACGCAGGCCCGTGCACCACATCGCCGATGGCATAGTAGCCGGGCACATTGGTTTGATAGTAGTCGTCCACCGTAATCTTGCCGCGCTCCGACTGGATACCGGTCTCCTCGAGGCCGAGGTTTTCCAGATTGGTCACCACGCCGACGGCGCTCAGCACCACATCGCAATCCACCAGCACCTCCTCGCCTTTCTTGTCCTTGATATGCACATGGCAAACGTCGCCTTCCACATCCACATGCTCCACGCTGGCGCTCATCATCACCTTCATGCCCATCTTCTTGAAGCTGCGAGCCACCTGTGCCGAAGTGTCCTCATCCTCGTTGGGGAGGATGGTGGGCATAAACTCCACCAGCGTCACCTGCACGCCGATGCTCTGGTAGAAGAAGGCAAACTCGCTGCCGATGGCTCCGCTACCCACAACAACCATGCTCTTCGGCTTGAAGGGCAGCGTCATGGCCTCACGGTAGCCGATGATGTGCCTGCCGTCCTGCGGCAGATTGGGCATCACACGGCTGCGGGCGCCGGTGGCTATGATGATATGCGGAGCTTCATATTCGGTGGCGTTGCCCTCTGCGTCGGTCACCTGCACCTTGTGGCCAGCCATCACCTTGGCTGTGCCCATGATGACATCGACGTTGTTCTTCTTCAGGAGAAACTGCACGCCCTTGCTCATCGTCTCGGCCACACCACGGCTGCGTTGCACCATAGCGCCAAGGTCGGCCTCAGCCGGCTGCGCCTGCACGCCATAGCTGGCAGCATGGTTGATATAGTTGAACACCTGGGCGCTCTTGAGCAGCGCCTTGGTGGGGATGCAACCCCAGTTGAGGCAGATGCCGCCGAGATTCTCACGCTCGACAACAGCTGTTTTCATACCCATCTGTGCTCCTTTGACGGCAGCCACATATCCTCCGGGGCCGCTTCCGATAACGATAAGGTCGTAGTTCATGTTAGTCAATTTTTGTATTAATTTAAATATAGTTCTTATTTACAACAAAATATGTCAACAATTGACACTTTTGGAGTTGCAAAGATATGAAAAAAAACTGAATAAACAGATTTTTTCTTCCACCATTCTCGCCAAACGCCACCACTTCGT
>CACXCY010000095.1 GCA_902766265.1 uncultured Bacteroidota bacterium | reverse complement strand
TTCTACCGCTTCGACGAGTCGAAGGTGAAGGAATACACCATGCAGATGTGGGGCGAGCTCTATCCGGAGAACTACACCTACAAGTATCCCAAGGCCGGCGAGGACAACTCGGTGGTCGATGTGCTGGTGTATGACCTCGGCAGCCGTAAGACGCTGAAGCTCGACGTGGGCAGCCAGAACGACCAATACATACCTCGCATCAAATGGACGTGCGATGCCAACACGTTGTCCATCATGCGTATGAACCGCCTGCAGAACAAGATGGAACTGCTGCTGGCCGATGTCACTTCGGGTGCTATCAGCACGCTATATATGGAGGAGGATGCGGCCTATGTGGAGGTGCCCGAGACGTGGCTCTTCCTGAAAGACGGAAAGCATTTTCTGCTGACCTCCGAGAAGGATGGCTACAACCATGTGTATCTCTACGATATGCAGGGTAACTTGGTGCGTCAGCTTACCAAGGGCAACTACGATGTGGTGGGCGTGTGCGGCGTGGACGAGCAGAAGGGGACGGTGTACTATACCTCACACGAGAGCTCGCCTATCAACGTAGACCTTTATATGGTTGACATGAAGGGCAAGAAGAAGGTCAAGCTCAGCGACAAACCAGGCCATTACAGCGCCGCTTTCAGCAACGGCTGCAAGTACTACATCCGCATTTTCAGCGATGCTAACAGCGCCCCTGTGTATACGCTTCACGACAACAAAGGCCGTTTGCTCAAGACGCTGCAGGACAACGCGGCGTTGCAGCAAACCATGAAAGAATACGGCACGGGGCTCAAACGTTTCGGCTCCTTCAACACCTCAATCGGCACGGAACTGAACTACTACCTTATCCTGCCTGCCGACTTCGACTCCACCAAGCAGTATCCGCTGTTTTTCTATGTCTATGGCGGCCCTGGTAACCAACAGGTGAACAACGCTTTCGGCGGTCGCGACTACTTCTGGTTCCACATGCTGACGCAGAAGGGCTATGTGGTGGCTTGCTTCGACGGTCGCGGTACTGGCGGACGTGGTGCCGATTTTAAGAAGATGACCTACAAGAATCTTGGCCACATGGAGTGCGAGGATGCCATCGAGGCGGCCAAATACTTCGGCTCCAAGCGCTGGATTGACGAGAGCCGCATAGGTATCTTCGGCTGGAGCTTTGGCGGCTACCTGTCGTCGCTCTCTATCCTCAAGGGCAACGATGTGTTCAAGTCGGCCATCGCTGTGGCCCCCGTCACCACGTGGCGCTACTACGACAACATCTACACCGAGCGGTTCCTCCAGCGTCCGCAGGACAACCCCCAGGGTTACGACGACAACTCGCCCATCAACTTTGCCGACCGGCTGAAAGGGAACTACCTCCTGGTGCACGGCACGGGTGACGACAATGTGCATTTCCAGAACGCCCTCGACCTTGTCACAGCCCTCAACAAGGCCGACAAACAGTTTGAGTTCCGCGTCTATCCCAACAAGAACCACAGCATCTATGGTGGCAACACGCGACTCAACCTCTACCACCTGATGACTGACTTTATTTTAAGAAAATTGTGATTATTGCAAAAATAGTTGTATCTTTGTAAACCCATTGTTGCATGACATTTTGCTAAAATGTTTGTGTCTCAGTAATGTAGGTAGATGAAGAAACTTCTAATTATAGTAGTTACGGTTCTGATGAGCGTTGCTGGCGCCCATGCGCAGTTCACCCACATGGGTGTACGTTTGGGTCCTGGTTTTGGATATCTGACCGACGATATGGCGACCAAGTCGCCCATCATGGCGGCCAATATCGGTGGCTATCTCAACTATCATTTCAAAGGTGCTACGTCGGCTATGTCGCGCAGCTCCTTCATGCAGATAGGGCTGAATATGAACCGCAGGGGCACAAGGTTCGAGCAGGAGTTGACGTTGATGAACTCTTATCGCAAAGGGTCGCTCTACCTCTGGTATCTCTCCATTCCCGTCTCATACGTGTGGGAGACGGAGTTGCCGTTGCTCTACGCCGGTGGTCACATGGTCAGCATCTCCGTAGGTCCCGAGTTCAGCTTGGGTCTCTTTGGCATCAACAACGACCGTCAGACCACGTTGGGCTA
>CACXCY010000094.1 GCA_902766265.1 uncultured Bacteroidota bacterium | reverse complement strand
GCCGTAGCCATATTTGCCCACGCCGAAGCCGTTGCCCCACGAGTGCTTGGCATCGCCGGTGTCGATGTCCATGATGGGCAACGCCAGGTCTTCGTTGATAGCTGTTGACTGGTCGACACGCGTACCGCGCACATGGACGGTAAGCATCCCCAGCTTGCGGCCGCAGAAGGGCTCGCGGAACTCCGCATCGGAGGAGATACGCGGATTGATTAGCGAGGGGTACTTGCCCCATTTCTTAATGACAGGATACTTGTATTCGTCGTCAACGACCCACTTGCCCACGTAAGAGGTATCTTCTGGATAGGTAGCTATCCAGTCGTTGGTGGCGGGGGTGCGCCGGTCGGTAATGATATAGACGGCGCATAGACGACGGTTGGAGTTGAGGATGTTGATGGGCATCCAACGCCCAAAATGCATGTCGCTCATCTGAAGGGAGCCATTGAATACATGGGCGTTGTCGGCCAGTTTGGTTCCATTGACTTGAGTGATGGCCATGTCAGCACAATAGTAGGTATAGGTGTTGACACCCGTATTGTTGTTATCGTCGTTGCTGATGGGCTTGCCGCCGTAGACAGGAGCCACCGAGCCACTGCCCTTGGTGCCGTTGCCTTTGACGCTGTCGGCGTAGCAGACGCAGTTCATCACCATGGTGCCTCTGCGCGCCACGAGGTCGGCCTGCTTGGTGACCATACTGTTGTAGCCCACCAGACCAGCGGTGTGGCTACTGGTGCTGGTGCTCTTGTTCACCACGTCGGCGTCGGAGTAGCAGTTGATGACACGCGCCGTGTCGAGCAGGCGTCCCACGAGGCCGCCCACGTAGGTCTGGCTATTAGGGCTGTGCTTGGTAACACGGCCACGGTGACGCAGCTGTCCAGCCACGGTGAAGTTATCGGAAGTGCGGCTGCCTACGTTGTATATACGGGCACCCTGACGAGCTACGCGGGCCACCGCACCGAGCGACACATTGCTGCTCTGGTCGTCAATCCAGACATCCTCGAGGACGAGGTTCGACACGGAGCCGCGTTTCGAGATGGTGTCCATCAGTGGATGGACGAGATGCTTCAGCTTGTGATAGTTGCCGTTGAAGGTACCTCTGAAGTTGCGCACCGTCAATCCGCGCAGGAAGGTCAGTGCCGCTGCCGAGTCGGCCAAATCTGATACCACGTCATGGGCATCGATGTCGGCGTCCTGCACGAAATAGTAGGTGGGATGGTCGCGCATATATCCGAAGTCGTAGATGTTGGTGATGACGTAGGGCTCAGCTGCACTCTGGCCACCACCGAAATAGAAGCATGCCACATCGGAAGTGTCGAAGGTTTTCTTGACAGCCACAGCGTAGACGGTGTAGCCCAGGAAGACCGGGATGGAGGCGCCGCTGGCAAAGCGGAAATGAGCCGGAAGGGCGGCGCTGTAGGAGTTGGACGTCCAGCCCGACGCTATCGCGTGTGCCGTGGGGAGGGGATTGCTGCGTTGGTCACCCGCCACCACACGCAAAAATATGGTGTCGTTGGTGGGATAGGCAGAGCTGACCCGACCGGTGAAATATTTCTTGGTGCTATATACAGGGTAATATGGGCTTGTGCTGAGCACGCTGTCCAGTTGAGTGGAGGTATTGACAATGACAGGTGTGGCACAAGCGCCAATGACCTCGACAGTGATGACCTGGCTGCCCACAACAATGCCCCTATGGTTCTTCAGCACAATATTGACACTGTATTGGCCACTGGTACGCCCTGCCACCTTGAAGGAGGTGTTGCCCACCAGGGTGTCGTTCCGCTGCACGTTGCAGCGCAACACGTTGTTCGGGTGAACAAGAGGTACGACCTGCAAGCCGCTGGGGTTAGAGGAGGTGATGACCCATTCGGCGTGGGCGGCCTCACTGGGGCTGCCCAGGTAGGGGGTGTAGAGCTCCAGGTTGACCACGCCGGTGTCGCTGGGGGCGTGGGAACCGACAGCCACATAGGTGGTAATGGCTTTGAAGCCGATGGGCTCCTCATGGTCGCGCTTGGCGATGAGTTCGGCCTGCAGACGGTGCGAGGAGTCAGTGCTGCGCATGGCACGCACCTCCAGGTAGCCGCTGAGGTTCGTCGTGGTGTGGTTGCTGTGGGTCATGCAGACTTTCACGCTGCTGACGGCACCGGTGTTGACCCACTCGCCGAGGGCCGCCCAGCTGCCGTCGCTCTTCAAGATCTGAATCTTTCCATCGATACCGCCGCCAATGATGCGCCAACGGTAGGTGAGACCGTCGTACTGAGGTTCCGTACCCGGCCTTAGGGTGCCGTGGAGGGGCTCGAGGCCGTTCTCGCCGTTGCCCTGGTCGTCTTCATAATAATAGTAATGCGTACCGTTGGGGGCATCGAAACGCTGCTGTGCGGGATAGAACATCGAGTCACGGGTATAGTAGAAGCCGCTGACGGTGAAGGTGACGGTGTCGCCGTAGGGTATCTCGGCGGCAGTACCCGGTGTCACACCGTTGATGCCGGCCTCGTTGGCGAGAATCTTGCTATCGGGATTCAACGTGCCGCCATGGAAGGTGGCACCGAGGGCCATGGTGGTGTCGGGCATTTCGACCACCTCCATTGTCAGGGTGTCGGACCAGCCCCAGTGGGAGCGGTGGTCGGTCAGCGGCACTTGCTTGAGGACGTAGGACTCGTCGCCGCCCGCCACAGCGGGGATGCCGATGCCGTAGGTGCCGCCTTTGACTCTAATCTGGAAGCGGTCGTTCTCACCCTCCACGGGGAGGATGACAAACTTATTGTGGTCGGTGAGCATGCTCATGTCCGAGCCACTGCTGGGAGTGATGCGCACCGAACCCAGGGCAGTGTCGTTCAGCCGAGGTATGCAGATGTATCCGTCATTGCCGAAGCTGCGGATATAGTAGTAGCGGTGGTTCACCCCACGGGCGTCGGTGTAGACCTCGCCGGCATCCATGAAATACCAATAGTAGACATCACTAAATTCCAAGGGCTGTGCGGTGGATAGCAGGGTGGTGTCGCCGTCGTAGCTCGCCACAGCGTATGCATAGAAGCCGTTGAATTGACGCTCATTGATAAACTGGTATAATGGGAAGGGGCCGTTGTCCCAGTCGGTGGTCAGCCGCGGGTAGCCCGCCAACTTGACGGTGGCATTCACCGTGTTGCTGTTGACTTCAGCCGCCACGCCGTCGGCCTTGTAGACAGCGTATACGCTGACGGTGGAGGAGAAAGTGTCGATATTGGTGTAGGGATTCCGATAGCGTACCGTCTGCACGCGCCTATCCGCCGATGTCGTAGCACCCGTGGCCATCTCCAGCTCCATCACATTGCTCGTCCATTCAAAGTGGTCAAGGTTGAAGGTCTTCGATGCAGGAGATGGCAGGGTGAAAGTCCATGTTCCCCCATCCGTTCTCCAGGCGGAACGTGTATCTAGCGGAGTGCGACCATTTCCGCAGGTCAAGGTATAGGTGGTGTAGCCGTCACAGACGTTACCAACGAAAGAAGCATTGTTCACGTTGACGGTCTCATTCGTAGTGGTAGCAAAAGTAAGCACCGTATTGGTCGGTGTCACGCTGGCGAGGGCGTTGGCAGGCGCCGACGGCAACACCGCAGCCGTGTGAGCCCCTTGAGTGACGCGATAGGCCACACGGGATCTATTCGAGTTGGTTGTTCTCTGAAATTGACTTCCTCCATTATTTGTTCCAACATAATAATAGGAATAACATGAAAATCCATATTGTGTACGCGTCCATGTCAGCGGACTTGTACTCGTTTTCAGTGAATTACCGTCATATGTCAGGTAGAAGTTTCCACATCTGAGCGTGCCTGTGGACCCCGTCTCGTCGCTGCCCGAGAAAGTCCAGAATCCCGTCGCTGAATCAAAACTCGTAACAGCTACGGTTTGTACTGCACTGCCATCCGCTGCGGGTGACTTCATATACTTAGTATTCGCGCCAGTCCCCAATAAGAAAACATACGTTCCCTGAGCCCCTACGCTGCCGGCGAAGCAACACATCAGAAGCAGCAAGGCAGCCGCTTGTTTGATACGATTACGCAATATCATATTATTTCCTGTTTGATTCATAAAAAATCTATATTCGTTATTATTCATTATAGTTCTCCTATTTTTACAGTGGTGTTGCCTCTCACCTTGGCTTCGTTGCCGCCGCCGTAGACGGAGCCGCCAATGTGGACGGGGCCAGAAATACGGGTGACGACATTGGCGGTGGCGATACTCATGTCGCAGCCGCCG
>CACXCY010000093.1 GCA_902766265.1 uncultured Bacteroidota bacterium | reverse complement strand
TAGGCCATTCCGATGCCGATGTGCTGCTGCATGCCATCTGCGACGCCTTGCTGGGCGCTGCTGCTTTGGGCGACATCGGACAGCATTTTCCCGACACCGACCCTGCCTACAAAGGCATTGACAGCAAGCTGCTGCTCGCCAAGGTTTGCCTTTTGGTACGCCAACAGGGCTATGAAGTGGCCAATGTAGACACTATCCTCTGTCTTCAAAAGCCCAAAGTGGCCACCTATATCCCTCAGATGCGGCAAACAATTGCCACGACAATGGGAATAGCCGCCGACGCTGTGTCGGTCAAAGCCACCACCACCGAACATCTCGGCTTTGAAGGGCGCGAGGAAGGCGTAAGCGCTTGGGCCTCGGTATTGATAGAGAAAAGAAACTAACACCATGGAACAGCAGAAGACACAACACGAAGAAGACCTGGATCTTCTGGAGGACAGCGGCTGTAACCTGGTGCTGTACAACGACGACTACCACACCTTTGACTATGTCATCAAAGCCCTGGTGGATATCTGTCGCCACTCCTACGAGCAAGCCGAGCAGTGCACCATACTCGTTCACTATCGCGGCAAATGCGTTGTCAAGAACGGCAGCTATGAGGAACTGCTGCCTATGCACACTGCATTATTGGAAAAGCAACTCACCACAGAAATCGTCAGATAACATTATGTCACTACCCCTTCTCATCATAATCATCTTGTTCGGGCTGCTGCTCGTCACCCTTGAAATCGTCGCCCTCCCAGGCGGCGTGGCAGGTATCTGCGGCGGTATATTCACCATTGTGGGCATCTGGATAACCTACGTGCAATATGGCTGCACTGCCGGCAACATCGCACTGATATCCTCCATCGTGGTATGCGTCGCACTCCTGACCATCTTCATGAAGTCCAAAACCTGGCGGCGCGTCAGTCTCAACGACGCCATCGACAGCAAAGCCAATGATGCCGACAACGGCACCATTCATGTCGGCGACCGTGGAGTCACCCTGTCGCGGCTGGCACCGGCAGGCAAAGCCCTCATAGAGGGACAGACCGTGGAGGTGCACACCGTCAGCGAGTTTGTAGACCCCAACAAAGCCATTGAGGTGACGGAAATAGAGGGTTACAAGATTATGGTGCGCGAAGCAGACGGAGAAATATAACAAAACAATAAAACAACACACTATGGAAATCATTTTATTAGTAGCCGCGTGTATCATCATTTTGATACTCTTCCTATGGTTAGTACCCATCGGCATCTGGTTCCAGGCACTCGTCTCTGGCACCCACACATCTCTCATCCAGCTCATCTTCATGCGCTTCCGCAAGGTGCCTCCCACCGTCATCGTGAGCAACATGATTTCGGCCACCAAGGCAGGCCTCAAGCTGTCACAAAATGAACTGGAAGCCCACTACCTGGCTGGCGGACGCGTCAACGCTGTCGTCAACGCATTGATTTCTGCCGACAAAGCCAACATGAACCTTGACTTCAAGACAGCTACCGCTATCGACCTCGCCGGTCGTGACGTGCTGGCCGCCGTCAAGACTTCCGTCAACCCCAAAGTCATCGACACGCCTCCCGTAGCCGCTGTGGCCAAAGACGGCATCCAGCTGATAGCCAAAGCCCGCGTCACGGTGCGCACCAATATCAAACAGCTCGTCGGCGGCGCCGGAGAGGAGACCATCCTTGCCCGTGTAGGCGAAGGTATCGTCACCTCCATCGGTTCGGCTGTCAGCCACAAACAGGTGCTCGAAAATCCCGATTCCATCTCCAAGCTTGTGCTTGAGAAAGGTCTCGACAGCGGCACCGCCTTTGAGATTCTCTCTATCGACATCGCCGACATCGACGTCGGAAAGAACATCGGCGCACAGCTGCAGATGGACCAGGCCAACGCCGACAAGAACATAGCCCAAGCCAAAGCCGAGGAACGTCGCGCTATGGCTGTGGCTCAGGAGCAGGAGATGAAAGCCAAAGCCCAGGAGGCACGTGCCAAGGTTATCGAGGCCGAAGCCGAAGTGCCTCTCGCTATGGCCGACGCTTTCCGCAACGGCAACCTGGGTATCATGGACTACTACCGCATGAAGAACATCCAAGCCGATACCGACATGCGCGAATCCATCAGCAAACCCGCCGCTACCCAGCAGCCCAAGAAATAAGGACACTCGCATGCTGTGACTGCACAGGAAATGCACGGGGAACATATCCAACAGCCCTGCATTCCACAGCCGTGCAGCCGAAAGCATTGAACCGACAAAGCCGCAGAGGTGCTCTCTGCGGCTTTATAATACTATGACAACGCGACACATCGGCATCAACACATTCAGACGCCTCCTGACGACAGGGGTGTGTCTGATGTGCGTCCTGATGGCACACGCACAGAACACAGTGGTGGTGGGGCGTGTGACTGACGCCACATCGGGCAAACTGATGCCTTACGTGAACATCGTGGCCAACACACACGAAAGGAACGTGGTGGGCGGTGTGAGCGATGGTGACGGCCATTTCAACATACAGTCCCCTCTGGGCTTCGACACGCTGACCTTCGGTTTTGTGGGCTATGAGACCGTGCACATCGCGGTGAGACCCCATGAATGGCAGAATCTATCGGTGGAGATGCATCCGTCGCGCATCATGCTGCAGGAGGCCGTGGTGACGGGCAAACGCGAACGCTACCGTCGGCGCGACAATCCGGCGGTGGAGCTGATGCGTCAGGTGATTGCCCACAAGGACAGCAACAGCATCCGCCAGCTAAGCCACTTCAGCTACCGCAGCCACGAGAAGATTGAACTGGACTTGCTGGGGGTAAAGGACACCATGCGCAACGAGAAGACCCTGCAACGCCTTGGATTCCTGTTCGACGGACTGCAGACGTCGCCCATCAGCGGGCAGCGGTTCATCCCGGGATTCTTCGTCGAGAACATCTATGAACACCGCTACCGTCGCACGCCACCTTGCGAGATGCGCACGCTGACAGGCGAGAAACATATCGAGATAACCAAGTTTCTGGAGCCACAGACCATCGAATCGGCGCTGCACGATGTCTTTGGCGACGACATAGACATCTTCGATGACAAGATACACATCCTTGACAACGAGATGGTATCGCCCCTTGCCGACGGTGCGACGCTGTTCTACCATTATTATATTGACGACACCATCGCCTATGAGGGCGACAGCTGCATACTGCTCACCTTTGTCCCTGCCAATCCCCGCGACATCGGTTTCAGCGGGACGCTGCTGGTGAGCCACGACGGGCGCCACGCCCTCCGTCGCGCCCACCTGGAACTCCCCGAGAAGTGCAACATCAACTTTGTGCGCAGCTTGGAGATAGAACAACGCTACGCCCAGGAGGACGGCCTGCTGCGCATCACGCAGAACAACATGGTAATGGAGGGGCGCTTCTACGGGGTGCCGATGCGTGGACGCAAGGAGCTCCACTACGCCGACTACCGACAGGGGGCGCCGGCTGCCGACAGCGCTTATGCCAACAACGGCGTGGTGACACACGCCGAGGGCTACAGTCACCGCGACGATGCTTGGTGGGACAGCCACCGCATAGCGCCGCTCAGCGACAACGAGCAGCACACCTACGAGGCCGCACGACAGCTGAACGAACTGCCCTTCTTCCGCCTGAGCATGAACACGATGATGGCTTTCGCGACCGGATATGTCGACATGGGGATGTGGGACTACGGCCCTGTGGAGAGCACGCTGTCGTGGAACGATGTGGAGGGAGTCCGTCTGCGTGTGGGCGGCAAGACGAACACACGGCTCAATAAGCACTGGTTTGCCAACGGTTTCGCGGCCTACGGCACAAAAGACCACGAATGGAAATACAACGCCGAGCTGATGTACAGCTTCCGCGAGAAGGAGCACCACCAATGGGAGTTTCCCGCCCACCTGCTGACGGCAGGCATGGAACACAACAACGACATCCCGGGGCAGACGTTCTTCATGGATTCGTACGACCGCTTCTTCCGGTCGTTGGGCGGCGGAAGCACCGACCTCATGGTGATGCGCCACCGCTACTACGCCGAATACTGGCTGGAGACGAAGAGCCATTTCTCGGCCAAAATCCTGCTGGAGCACCGCACCATCACGCCGCTGGCAGGACTGACCGGCAACTTCACCTCCATCACCACCGCGGCGGCCAACCTGGAACTGCGCTACGCCCGCAACGAGACTTTCTACCAAAGCCATCGCTGGCGCACCACGCTGAACAGCACCGCACCCATCGTCACCCTGCGCTACAGCTACAACGCCCCGCTGCCGGGGACCGACTACGACTTCAGCCGACTGGAACTGGTGCTGCAGAAGAAGTCCTATCTGTGGAACCTGGGCTTCGCCGACATCACGCTGCAGGCAGGTGGCATCGCCGGACAAGCCGCCTACCCCCTGCTCTTCTGTCACCAGGCCAACCCGGGACTCTTCTACCAGCAGGACGCCTTCAATATGATGAACTACCTCGAATTCGTGAGCGACCGCTACGCACAAGTGCTGTTCGACTACAACTTCAACGGCTACCTGTTCAACCGCATCCCCCTGATGCGCCGCCTCAAATGGCGCGAAGTGCTGGCCGTGAAGGCGTTGTGGGGTGGTCTTTCGGCAACCAACACGCCCTCCGACGCCAACGGGCTGCCCTCCTTCGTGACAGACAGCCACGGGCAGCCACGGATTTTCACCCTCGACAACGGCCCCTACCTCGAAGCGAACATCGGCATTGATAACATCTTCCACCTGCTGCGGGTGGACTACGTGCGACGATTCACCTACCTTGACCATCCCCACGCCGCCCGACAAGGCATCCGCATACGCCTGCACATCAGCTTCTAAGCCCGTGCAAAACTCACATATTTAATCGATATTCAGTACATTAGCAGAGACCTCGGGTCACATCTCCACCTACCCAACAACAGTGGAGACGCAGTGTAGAACGCACCACCCCGAGGCGGTTTTTTGTCGACCCGAGACCTCGACATCGTCGACCCGAGACCCCGACATTGTCGACCCGAGACCTCGACATTGTCGACCCGAGACCCCGACATCGTCGACCCGAGACCTCGACAACGCCCATCGGGAAGCCCCACAAAAAAAGAGCCCGTCATCTCGACGAGCTCTTCTTCAACAGTTAAATCTAAAACAAACTACAAAATTGGCTTTTTATTTCTTAGCGTA
>CACXCY010000092.1 GCA_902766265.1 uncultured Bacteroidota bacterium | reverse complement strand
TTTTGTCGAACGCATCGCATTCCTCCAGCTCTTCACGTGTGATGGCTGGGCAGACGGTCAGCGTGATGCGCCCTTTGGGCTGGTTGACACCCTGCATGATGGAGGCCATATCCTCCCCTTCCGACTTGATATACTGCTGGTAACGGCTCACAAAGAGCTCCTGCGTCTTCAGGAAGTCGCACGGTTCGTATTCATAGCTCACACTCAGCGGAGTGATACAGAGCTCCTCAATATTCTCGACGAAGGGCTTTTTGCTGCTGAGGGCGAACATCTTCAGCACGCCAAGCTCCGTATGGTCGTCACCATCCTTGGTGCGACCGTTGCGCTGGGCTATCCAGACCGACTGTTTCTTCTCAAGCAACGCATGGCGCATATAGCCCGAAACCTCTATGGAGTTCTTGTAAAAGTCGCGGATATTCCCTCCGCGCACAATGCGGAACATCTTGTTTATCTTTCCGATGGCCGTGACCAGGTCACCCTGCATCAGGTTGCTGCCGAAGGTAATCTCGGGGGTATCCATGCCATGCTCCGCGAGTGTCTTCATCAGAATGGCAGCGTCCAGCACTATATCGCGGTGGTTGCCGATGTACATCCGGCACGTCTCGCCGTCTAGCAAGTCAAGGCCACGCACTGAAACACCCTTGGAAGTGTTGGCCAACACCAAGTTGAGGAACGGGATGGACATGGTCTGCTGGAACTCCCGGACGGTCTTAATCTTGAGAAACTCCTCCCTGTAGGCATCGGCAGTGGTGTCGGGATGGGACAATTTCACCATCAGAGGGAATCCCGCATGGCTCGCCATGAAGCGTATCACCTCGGGAACCTCAGCATCATCGTAGGGGCGTGTGTTTTCGTACATTGGGCTTGGGTATTGTCTATGGTCAGTGTAAATGCGATCTCTTGTCAGCGCAGACACTATCTTTTGTCGATGAATTTGGTTGGCTTGCGTCGTGCTTCAGGCATCTGGATGCGGCGAATGGCATCGATGTCGTCAAAGCGTACATCGGGAGCCACCCGCAAATGGGCACGGAAACGGTCCTTCAGGTCCTTCACCATCTCGTCCCTGTCCTCACGACGGGTGCCTATGACAGCCGTAACCTTGTCGGTGCCTATTTCATTGGATTCGGCCACGACAATGTAATTCTCCACATACGATACATTGTCCAGCACATCAAAGATAGCCGCCGGATACAGCGTCGTACCCTTGAGCTTAATCATCTGGTTCTTCCTGCCCACCAAAGGACTGATGCGGAAGCTCTGCCGACCACATCGACAGGGCTCCGTGTGGATGCAAGCCATGTCCCCAGTACGGAAACGAAGCAACGGCATCGCCTCGACACCCAGGGTTGTCACCACCACTTCGCCCACCTCTCCATCGGGCACCGGACGGTCATCGTCACCGATAATCTCAACAATAATCAGCTCCGGATGGTGGTGACCACCGCAGCCGAATGGGCATTCGGGAAACGTAGTGCCCATCTCCGTAGAGCTATAGGTGGCGAACAGCTGCACATCCCATTTCTCCTTTATCTTCTGGCCCAAGAGATTCAGGTTGAAATCCTGGTCGCGCAAACCTTCTCCGATGCCTATAATCTTTTTCACGCTGCAATTGCGGTAATCGATACCATGCTCCTCAGCATAGGAAATCAGCTTCAGAATGAACGACGGGACGCACATAATCGCATCCGGCTCGATACGTTTGATCGTGTCCCATTGCAGTTCAGGGATGCCGTTGCCCACCCTCACGATACCCGCACCCAAGGCACGGATACCCAAGAAATAGGCCAGACCAGCCATGAAACGTTTGTCGATGGTGGTCATCAGCTGGAGCACATTGCCCGGAGCAAGCCCCGCACACATGAAGGAGATCTTCTCGTTGTAGGCCAAACGCTGGAGGTCCTTCTCGCTGCAGGCAAAGGTAACGGGGTCGCTAAGCGTGCCGCTGGTAGTGATATAGTCAATGATTTTGTCCCGCGGCACACACATGAAGTCGTGATTGTGCTGTTGCAAGTCCTTTTTCTCCGTGAATGGAACACAGGTAAGGTCGTCCAACGTACGGATTTTGTTCGGGTCAATATGATTTTCTCTGAACAAACGCTGATAAAAAGGTGACTTTGCCGCCAGGTAAGCCACGGCCTCCTGCAGACGTCCGTCTTGATATTTACGGATAACGTCCCGGGGCTGAAATTCTATTTCGGGATAGTTCATATCTTATCTAATACTTGATTATCTTCTGCGTTTTGAGCCAGTCATGCAACTTGTCCTGCCAGTGCGACGACCGCAAAAACTCACAATCCTTCATGCCATAGCCGTGTCCGCCAGTGTCGTAGAGATAGAAGACATGAGGGATTCCCTTTTCCTCCAACGCCTTGTGGTAGGCGATGCTGTTGCGCACATCTACCACATCGTCATCCTTCGATGCCTGCAGGAATACCGGAGGCATATCTTTCGGAACAGTCAACTCCAGCGACATGCTGTCGCGCTGAGCCACCGTGTAATGGCGCGTCAGTAAGTTCTTACGCGAACGGACGTGCGCAATGCTGTCCTGCATAGAGATGACCGGATAGACAGGTGCCACCCAGTTCGGACGCAAACCCACGCTCGTGGTCACACCCAATGGTTTCAGATAGTTCCGCTTCCCAACTGCACCAGCCATAGCCACCAGATGACCTCCTGCCGAGAAGCCGATAGCCCCTACCCTGCCCGTGTCAATACCATACACAGAAGCGTGCTCACGCACATACTGCATGGCACGCTGGAAGTCCTCAATCATCGCCGGATGATGCCATCCCCAACTCGACACACGGTAACAGAGCACGAAGGCATTCACGCCAATACTGTTGAACCACTCCGCCGTCCTACGTCCTTCATGAGGGATGCCCAGATGATGATAACTCCCACCTGGACAGATGATGACCGCAGCGCCAGTATTGTTACTGTCTGGAGCCGGATATAGCAACAGACGCGACTTGCGGCAGTTGACCGTTTCCACATCCTGCCATATACGAACCACCTGGGCTGAGGTGACAAAACATGAGGCCAGAAAAAAAATCAGGCAGAGTTTCTTCATTTTTGCAGCAAGCTTTTGACCTCCTCAGCCGTCAATTGATGATACTTAAGTTCACCATTCGGCAGGAATGTGACCTCGAAAAACTCTTCGTCATAGAACGAGAGCTTGGAGTTGGTATTGGGATTACACTCTATGTAGCGGATGGCATTCAGGTCAAAACCTTTGGCCTTGCATATCTGCTCGGCCAGCGAACGACCCGCATAGGTTACCGAAGTGCCAGGATTATCCTGGTAGAGTTCCGTCACAATGACAATGGGGGCATTCTGGTCGCCAAGCACTTTCAGTCCGCAAGATGACGGCATGTCCCACTGTCCTGCGAACTCAAACACCTCATCGTAATATTCTT
>CACXCY010000091.1 GCA_902766265.1 uncultured Bacteroidota bacterium | reverse complement strand
TTTATGGTTGATAAGTTGTTGTCGGTCAGTTGGTGATGGGATGCTGCGAGGATATGTGGCAAAAAAAATGTGCGGGACACACAATAAAACACAACTGCTGCAGTTACTATGTGCAAATGATGTGGCCGTAGTGTCGGCCCGATGCGACAATAGCTCAGTTGGTAGAGCGGCAGCTTCCCAAGCTGCAGGTCGCGGGTTCGAACCCCGTTTGTCGCTCAAGAGTTTTCTCAAAAGGAATGCCCCATTGACGTTGGCCGTTGCCGACTCCCGTCAATGGGGCTTTCTGATTTGATGCTTTCTTATGTTTGCGCGTGCTTAGTATTTGAAGGCGCTGTTGCCGAGGAACTCTCTCAGGATGGAGGGCTGTGGGATGTATTTGGTGTCGATGGGTTCGATGAGTTCCACGAAATTGAGCAGTCGTTTGGCGACGGCGAACTCTTCGGTGTTTTCGGGCACTTTCTTGAGCAGGGGCTCCACCAGGGGCCGCAGGGCGCCCAGTTCGTAGAGGAGGGCGGAATTGAACATGATGTCGGCGTTTTCTTGGAAGGGGAAGATGTGCTTCTCTTCGCCGCTGCGCACGCTGTCCCAGCGCCGCAGGGTGTCGTAGGCGGAATAGCCGCGGAAGTTGAAGTCGCGCACGATGCGGCGCAGCAGGCGGTTGTCGGAGCTGTGGATGACGTTCTGGGCGTCGATGGCTATCTGCGTGAGTGCCGACACATAGATGCGGAACTTCCATTCGTCGGGCAGCTGGGCGGTCAGCTTGGGGTTGAGGGCGTGGATGCCTTCGACGAGCAGGAGGGGCTGTGGGCGCAGGATGCCGGTGTCGTAGGGCTCCGCGTCGCGCAGGCAGAGGGTCTTGCCGGTATAGACGGGTTCGCCTTTGAGGAAGTCGAAGGTGGGCATCTTCACCTCTTCGCCGTTGAAGAGGCGCAGCAGGTGGTCGTTGAGCAGCGGTATGTTGAGTGCCTCGATGCATTCGAAATCGAGCTCTCCGTTGGCGTCGCGCGGCGTCTGGCTGCGGGGCAGGAAATAGTCGTCCAGCGAGAGCTGGTGCACCTTGAAGCCCAATACGGCGAGCTGCACGGCGAGGCGGCGGCAGCTGGTGGTCTTGCCCGACGACGAGGGGCCTGCCAACAGCACTATCTTCACCTGGTCGCGCCGCTGGTAGATCTGGTCAGCGATGGTGGCGAATTTCTTCTCGTGCAACGCTTCGGCCACATGGATGAAATGGTCTTCCTGATGGTCGCGCACGGTGCGGTTCAGCTCGTTGATGGTGGGCACTTGCAGCAGCTGCACCCAGTTGCGGTGCTCCTTGAAGATGTTGAACAACTTGGGTGTCTCTTGGTAGAGCGAGAGTTTCTCGGGATGGTAGGGGTCGGGACATTGCAGCAGGAAGCCCTCTTCGAAGGGGCGGAAGTCCCAGCAGGTGAGGAGCCCTGTGGAGGGTACGAGCTGCGACTCCAGCTTGTGAGGCGTGCCGTCCAGCGACTGCATCTGGATGTACAGCTGGCTCAGGTTCTCAAGCAGGCGGTAGGTATGGGGGATATTCTCGTGCTCAATCAGCTTGAGGGCGTCGCCGAGCAGCATGGTGCGGTGCTCGAAAGGCAGGTTGGCCTTCTCCAACTCCAGCATGCGTTCCCTCACCGTTTTGGCGATGTCTATGTTGGAGGGCTCCTGTTGAGTGCCTTTCATGTCGATGGTGCAATAGAGCCCGTTCAGCATCGAGTGCTCCACCGAGAGTCGCGCTTCGGGATAGCAGTCGCGCACTGCTTTGTAGAGCATGAAGGTGAGCGAGTTGGTGTACATGCGCATGCCCAGCTTGTGGGTGATGTCGATGAAACGCACGCACTTGGGGTTGTAGATGCGGTATTGGAGTTGGGTGAGTTCGTTGTTGACCAGGGCTCCGAGAATGGGATATTGGCACAAGCTCTGGCGCTGTTTGGCTAGGTCGGCCAGGCAGCTGCCTTGGGGCACGCTGACGCGCTCGTTGGTGTTGGTGATGATGATTTCTACGGTCGCATTCATGGTATTGCGCTTTATGCGGACTTGAGGGTGAGGGAGGTGAATCTGCGGTTAGAGGTAGCAGACGTCGACGAAGTTTTTGATACGGCTCTTCACATATTCGCTGCATTCGATATGCGACATGTGTCCCACATGGTCGAGCAGCAGTATCTCGGCGTGCTGGGGCAGCATGGCTTGCGATACGGCTATCTCCAGCGGCAGACGGCTGTCGTTTTTGCCGTAGACGAAGAGCACTGGCACGTTGGCGTTCTGCAGCACATGGATGCGCGACGGACGCAGGGACATGCCCCGCTGGGCGGCCACGATGCTTTCCGTCTGGGTGTTGATGCTGAGGTCGGTGAGGTCCTTGATTTCCTGCACGAGGCGCTCCCGGTTGCACTCGTCGAACAGATTGGGGATGAAACGCAGCACATATTCGGCGCGATTCTCCACCGCTTGCTGGCAGTCGTCGATACGCCGTTCGCGGATGTCCTCGGAATCGGCCAAAGCATGGGAATGGAGCAACCCGAAGCCGCGCAGCATTTCGGGATACTTGTCGGCAAAGGCGAGGGTGACATACCCGCCCATCGAGTGGCCCACCATAACGCATTGCTTCACGCCGGCATCGTTGAGCACGGCCTTTACCGCTTCGGCCATGAATTCCATCGTGTGGGTATCGCCGTATATGGCGCTGTATCCGTGGCCGGGCAGGTCGATGGTGATGATGCGCATCTGACGCATGAGGGCAAGGGTGTAGGGCGTCCATACATCAAGGTTTTGCATGAAGCCGTGCAGGAGCACCAGCGTCTGCGGATATTCGCGGCCTTCGTCGCGGTAGCGGAGAATCCTTCCTTGGAATGCGATGGTCGTGTGCTGTTCCATAATGCTGTGTTTTTGTGCGTTATGATAATACTGCCAAAGTGTGGGCGACTGCTTTGGATATAGTTTCGACGATGCAAAAATATCATAAAAAAAACAATCGCCTGCGGCTCTTTCGTAAAAGAAATCCGCAGCAGATTGTTGATAACTTGTGAGATGCAGAGGGTTGCGCTGGCTACCGTCAATAGGAGAATGACACCAGCACTTCGGGCATCGTGGCATCGCGGTGAACCACGCTGTTGCCATAGTTGGACACGACTATTTGATAGGCGCTCACTCCATTGTTTTGCAGATATTTCTTGATGGTTTGCCCGCGTTGCTTGGAGATATTGAAGCATTTGGCATCGTCGTTGCCGGCGGCGTGTACGCGGATTTCAACCTGACAGCCGGGGTTGGACACGAGGAAGAATGCCAGGTTGTCCAATTCCAGTTCGCCCGTGGTGAGCAGAGTGCTGCCGTTCGGCTCGAAGCGCACAGCGGGCAGCGCCGTCCATTCGTCCGACTGTAGCAGCTCGCTGGTGGAGTTGGAACGGAAGGTGATGTTTTTGCCCGAAGGGGTGAATATGACGGAGGCGGTGAGGTAGTTGGGGTTGGCGGAGCTGAGGGCTACATAACGTTTGCTGCTTTGCAAACTGAGGGTCATGGGGCTCTGCGGCGTGATGGTTTGTTCGGCCACCAGCTGCTGCGTCTGCCATTCGTAGATGCGCACCAAGCTTTCGACTTTTGGCGAGGAGATCAGTACCTCGCGGAACCCTGGCGTTACCGTTTGGCTTGAGAGGGTGACGCTGCTGCAGCCGTAGCGTTGCCCTTGTCCGTTGGAGCACACCAACAGCGTGCCGCCGTCGTCCGCCAACGTCACGGAACTTTCGTTGAATCCTGTGTTGACCTCTTTGCCGAAATTCTGCGGCGTGGTCCATTCTGTCCATCCGTTCATGTTGGAACGTGTGGCCTCATATACGTCGCTGTATCCCAGCCCTCGTGCGTCGGTGGTGAAGTAGAGTGTCTTCAGGTCGCGGCTCATCACAGGACTGCGTTCACAGTAGGCGCTGTTGATAGTCGAGCCCAGGTTGACTGGTGTACCCCATCCGTGGGCGGTGCGGGGAATGAAGTAGATGTCGGTGGCCATAGCGGTGTCGCCGTGGAAATAGGCGTGCGACTGTTGCAGGTTGTGCCCCTCGGGGCGGTCGGACACCAGCAGCATGCCTGATCCGTCGGGCAGCATGGAGGCGTCGCCGTCAAAGTAGTCGGTATTTATAGGATAGGGCAGTATCTCGGTCACCATCCACGCTGTGTCGTTGAGCTCAGCGACGCAGATGTCTCCGTTCTTACCCAGCAGCATCTTTCGGCCATGGTCGAAGAAACCGTAGACGGTCAATCCGCTGTTGGGCATGTTGGCGAAACGTGTGCCACCCAGTATCTTCCATTTGGAGTTGTCCCGTCGTGCGATGCGGATGGAGGTGTCATTGTCGGCCACACGGGTGAAGTATAGGTATTCGTTGCCTGGGTAGAGAACAGCATTGTAGGCGTTGCTGGAGCTGGGGAGCACGCTGGTGGCCAGCTTGCGGCTGTCGGTGGGGGCCGTCAGTATTGTTTCAATCTCTTTGGCTTCGGGCATGCAGGCATCGAGTGTTATCTCATCGAATGAGGACACCCGTACGGCGGCTCCACTCCAGTCGTGGCGGGCTATCTGTTGCTGCAGGGTGCGTTGCAGAGCCACCAAGGCCAGCCGCTTGCCTGTCAGGCGACGTGCATAGCCGGCATAGAGCGAGTATTCATGCTCTTGATAGGGCTGCATGAAGTTAATCTTGTCGTGACGCTGTGCTGCGGTCAAATCGGCATTCACCGCATCCATGAAAGGGAACGAGGGATGCTGCTTCTTGAAGCGGAGTATGGGGTCGGCGTTGCCTTCGGCGGTGTGCCACGAGTAGAATATACGGTATATCTCGTTGTATTCGGCATCGAGAGGGAAGTTGGCCAGATATACTTTGGCGGCAACGGCATCGTGTTCGTTGCGTATCTTGTAGCGTAGTGTGGCCAATGCCTGTTCGGCCAAGGTGTTCTCCCTGTTGTCCTTGACGAAATCGGCGTACTGCTGAGGGGTCTTCATCGAGGCGTATTCGTCGGCTACCAAGCTGTCAATTTTGTCGAGGACTTCCACATATTCATCGCAATCGGGGTACAGCGAAAGGAATTCGCGATAGCCCTTGAGTGTGTTTTCCTTGGCCACACGGGGGTAATCCAGCGTCGCTTTGCGGCGGCTGGCAATGTTGGCGATGCCCGGCACATCGAGATACATAGCCGTCAGGGCGTCGATTTCGGCGTGGGTATGGGCCTTGCCGCACAGGGAGTCGGCCACATGGAGCATCTCGCGGTGGGCGGCTTGGGCAGTCTCGGTGCCGTTGTATTTCTTAAGGATTTCGTTGTATGCCGTCAGCGCGTTGGTTTTCTTGGCGTTGGTGAAGGCCTGCTGCATGCGGCGTGTCTCGATATGCTGCAGTATGGCGCGGTTCGATTTGAAGGCCACAGCCAGATTGTTGAGGTTCTCGCTGCTGATATATTCGTTGCCGGATACGTAATTCAGGGCGTCGTTGACGGTTTGAACTTTCTTTTCCCGTATGGAGTTGACGGTAATCTTCTTTTTTACCAGACGCGACACTTTGCGGTATTTGGAGTCGTCCTTCACCATGTCGATGTATATGCTCTCGGCACGGAGCAGGTAGTACATCGAAGTAGGCAGATTCCAGAGGGGATTGTCGCGTTTGGAATAGAAGTCGGCAAGGGCCAGGAGATTGGCAACGTCGGCGGTGTCTTTCAGATAGCTTTTGTAGAGGCGGGAGTATTGTGACTTGTAGTCGGTGGCCACCGACTCGTCGACCTGTGCTACAGCAGTCAGCGTCAGCGATATGATAGAGAGCAGCAGGAACAGCTTTTTCATCATTTAGGACTCAATTTTGACAGATTTTAGTATGCGCTCGAATTCTTGCTCCATAATGTCGTAGGTGTCCAGCGTCGTAGTGATACGGAATTCGAAAGCGGTAGTGTTATCTTTGAAGTATATCATGCGGAACTTGTAGTATTTTCCGTCTTGTGTGTTCTGATGGCCGCCGATGTATCCCAGGCCTTCAGCCGGCAATCCTTGGCTGTATTCGTCTATCGACTGGAAGGGCTGTTGCATGTAACGTTCCGTTATGAGGTCGTAGACCGACGGCTTGTAGCCAGTGCGGACATAAATGCGCAGGTTGGGCAGCACGGTGTCGCCTTGTTTGTCCACGACGATGCTGCCTTTATAAGAATAAAGGTATACCGTTGTGGTGGCATCCACATTGATGGTCTCCAGAAACTTCCAGCTATTGTCGGGAAATTCGAATGACACGTGGGTGGCGGGTACGCGGATTTGCACTTGTGCCATCGTAATTGACGACAGTATAAGACCGAGGGTAAGCAATAGGAACCTGCGCATAATGATGGGTATTGTGTTGGTATAATAACTCCTAAATGCTTTTTTTATTGCCCGTCAGCGTTCTTTCTCCTCGGGAGCAGCCGTTGGTAGAAAGCCAGCAGCCGTTGGGCAAGGGCGTCGTTGTCGTAGTGGGTGGCTATGAGGTTGAAGGCGTTTTGGCCGATGCGTTGGCAGAAGTCTTTGTCGTTCACGCAGCGGCTTATCTGCCGCACGAAATCTGCGGGGGTGTCGGCGATGAGCAGGTTTTCGTCGTCGGTGTAGTCGATACCTTGGGCACCGATGGTGGTGGTGACCACGGGTTTGCCTATAGACATGGCCTCGATTATCTTGACGCGTATGCCGCTGCCGGAGAGTAGGGGGACGATGTTGATTTGTTTGGAGGCGATAAAGTAGTTGGCATCGGGTACCTCGCCCACTACGGTCACGCCGTCGGTCTGCAGCTCCATCAGGTCGCGCGGCATTTTGCGTCCTGCCAGATAGAGACGCACCTGGGGCAGCTCGCGGTGCAGCATCGGCCACACTTCGCGTAGGAACCAGCGGATGCTCTCTTCGTTGGGCATCCAGTCCATCGAGCCGATATGGAACAGGGTGTTCTCCTCCACGCCCACGTTGTCGGCTAGTTCGGGCGAGGCAATGCCGAAGGGGATGTCCGTCACGGGGCGGCGGCAGCCGTTGGCTTGGAAGTATTGGGCGTCGGGACGTGTGATGCATACCACGCCGTCGTAGTCGTTAATGTGCTCCAGCTCGTAGGTCCGCAGGGTTAGCGCCAGTTGCTTGAGATACCATCGTTTCAGCGGGTTGGAGGTCTGGGCGGCGGTGCGCTGCCATATCTGGTGCTCCACGTTATGGGCACGTAGCACCACCGGTGCCTGACTCAGCCGTCGGATGACGGGCAGGTATGGGGTGAGGAAGATGCTTTCCACGTGGATGATGTCGAACGTTTCGTTGCGCAGGATGTCGGCAAGCCGCTGTTCGAACTCGTCGCTCTCGAAACGCTTCACGTGGTACGACTCGCCGCAGAGCAGTGCCACGGCGGCTTCCAACGGGTGCAACCGCAGGTCCACATACACGGCTTCGAAACGGGTGCGCTCACGATATTCGTCGGTCATGCGCTGCCGGTCGACGGGGTGCTTGTCGGAGCACATCGACAGTACGCGCACCTCGCAGTCCTGGGCCAGCAGTCCCTGGGTGATGCTGTTCATGGCCAGCGCGCCACCGTCGACGGGCGGGTAGGGTGGCTTGATGCAGAGCTGGAGTACCTTCATACGGCGTTATTCCTCGGGCAGGGCTTTGAAGCCGAGACCCATGATTTCGGACGATTCGATGATGTTGACGAAGGCCTGCGGGTCGAGCAGTCGCAGGTTGGATTTCAGTTTCACCAGGTCGGTGCGGCTCAGGGTGACATATATCATCTTGCGTTCGTTGCCTTGGTAGAGTCCGGTGCCGGCAAAACAGGTGCCGCCGCGCTCCAGCTCGTTGATGATGAAGTCTCGCACCTCGTCAATCTTCTCGGTCACGATGAAGGCGGTCTTGTACGACTTGATTCCGTCTACCACCAGGTCGATGACTTTGCTCTCAATGAAGATGAGCAGTATGGAGTATATCGGGAGGCGGATGTCCTTGAAGGCGATGAAGGAGGTCAGGGTGATGCAGCCGTCCACGATGAGGGTCAGCGTGCCCAGAGATATCTTGGTGAACTTGTGGAATATCATTGAGATGATGTCGCTGCCGCCCGATGTGGCGCCTGAGCGGAACACCAGTCCTATGGCCAGGCCGTATATGAGTCCGCCCACCAGCGTGTTGAGGAAATAGTCGGGTCGGAAATAGCCCACCATCTCGCCCGACTTGTCTTGGAACGGCACCATCGTCCCAGGGTCGGCCACCACGCCCATGACGAAGTCGCCGTCGTGGATGAGCGGCTTGTAGCCCCACCAGCCCTCCAGCACGAAGGTGAAGCAGAATATCAGGATGGTCGACACCACCGTCTTCACGCCGAACTTGGGTCCGAGCACCCACGTGCCGATGAGCAGCAGCGGGATGTCCATGCAGATGGCGTAGAGCGAGATGCGCCATGGCCACAGCGTGTTGAACACGTTGGAGAGACCATAGGTGCCGCCAGGGGCCATGTGGTAGGGGTTGACAAACATCACGTCCCCGACAGCGAACATGGCGCTGCCCAGGATGACCAGGATGTAGGAGTAGATTTGTGTTTTCCAGTTGGCTTTCTGCATGGGTTGATATTCTTTATTGTATTGATTGCGATATGTCTGCGTCCGTTCTTCGGAACGGATGTGTTTGCAAAAATACAAAAAATAATGGTATCGGGACGCTACTCGTCAAGGTTGCTCTTCGGGAGATGAGTGGCACCGCCTGCGGACGATACCTGTAAGGTATCATATTATCATGCGTTTATATAGGTCGGTAGATGCTTCGGTGCGAGGCCCCGTTGGGGAACGCCAACGAAACCATGCTTTTATGGTCGATAAAACCGTGCTATTGTTGCCAATAAAACCACGCTTTTGTCGGGCATAAAACCGTGCTTTTATTAGCGCGGAAAAACGGGGGTTGTTTCTCAGAGTGTTATGAATGTGCTGGCAAAAGTGGCTCCAGACGGGCGTGGGGAGCGTCGGGGAAGGGCGGTCGGCGGGGTCAGAGTTTCCCAATCTCGTAGAGAATCTTGGTCATCTTGGACTTCATCTGGCTGCCTGTGCAGTCGAACTCGTTGCAGATGGCGGCAAAGCATAGCAGGTCGCCGCTGGCCGTGGTCACATAGCCGGCATATCCGCACACGCCGTCCATGTTGCCACTCTTCATGCGCATGGTGACCCCTTTCGGCAGGTCGGGCAGCAAGTTGCGCACCGTGCCGCTCTCGCCCACCTTGCCCAGCGTCATCGCGAAGTCGTTGTATATCGGCATCTTCGACACAGCGGTGAGGTAACGGCAGAGGAAATCGGCCGTCACGCGGTTGGAGCGCGAAAGGCCGCTGCCGTCAACGATATGGACGCCTGACGATTCCAGCCCCTGCTTCTTGAAGAAATCCTTCACCGCCTTGGCGCCGTTGGCATAGCTGCCTTTGCCGTTGTTCATGTAGCCCAGGTACTTGAAGATGCTTTCCGCGTAGATGTTGTTGCTGGTGAAGTTGGTGTACTGCGCTATCTCGTAGAAGGTGTTAGAGTTGTATTCCACAATGGGTGTCAGCGTGTCCTGACGCGAGAACACCTCGGTGGGACTGTTGGCGATGCTCACCTGGTGTTTCCTCAGGTAGAGCGAGAACAGGCGGGCACAGGCCTCGGGAGGATTGGGCAAGGCACCGCGCACGGCGAAATGCGGCTGGCCCAGCGGCACCGTACCGCGGCACACACGCAGCGGCGACGTGGGGTCGCCATAGACGATGACTCGGTCGCCCGAGCCGACCGGGCCCGTGGTCACCTCGTTTTGCACACGCACGTCGATGTTGGCCGGCGCATAGGAGTCCACATCGGCCAGATAGCCCTGCCGCTTGCCTGGATTGAAGTAGACAAAGAAAAGGTTCTCGTGGAAGTTGAGTCCCGATGCGCCGCAGCCGTAGTAGTTGCCCACGTCGCCCCATTGCCAGGTATCGTGCAGCAGCTGGTTGTCGAAGATGGTGGCATCGTAGCATATCCGGCCGTCGATCTTCTTGATGCCGATGTTCTTGATGGCGCGGTACCATAGGGCGAAGATAGAGTCGGGGCATGTCTGCCTGTAGCGGAACGAACCCAGCATAGGGTCGCCGCCGCCGATGATGTAGAGGTTGCCATGGAGTGTACCGGCGTTGTCGATGGTGCCGCTGTAGCTCAGCACCGTCTTGAAACGGAAGCTGTCGCCCAGCAGGTTGAAGGCCACAGAGGTCGTAAATATTTTGGTCAGCGATGCCGGCGTGAGTGAGCGGTGGGCGTCATAGTTGTACACCTGTTTCCCTTGGGTGATGTTGTACACCGATACGGAGAGGGAGGCGTGCGTCAGCGACGGCTCGTTCTGTACGGCATGCACCACGTTGCTAAGCTGCGTGCTGTTCTGGGCGCAGACGGTGGAGAGGCATAGGACGGAGGCAAGTAGGAGAAATGTTCTTTGTATCATGAGTCAATCGATGGTTCTGTGCCATTTTTCAATGACAGGTTGATGGAGTCTATGTGGTCGAGGACCTTGTCGCGGCCGTAGCCGGTGGCCGACGAGGTGAGCAGCATGAACGGCAACTCTTCCCACTCTTCGGAGAGCGCTTTCTTGAAGGCAGCGACGTTGGCCGCCGTCTCGCGCTGTTTCTGCTTGTCCGTCTTGGTGAAAATGATGGACAGCGGCACGCCGTTGCGCCCGAGGAACGAGATGAACTCCAAGTCGATACGCTGCGGCGGTATGCGGGAGTCTATCAGCACGAATGTGTTGACAAGCTGCTCGCGGTGCAGGAAATAGTCGTTTATCATCTTCTGCCACCTCTCGCGAGCCGACTTGGAGGTGCGGGCATAGCCGTAGCCCGGCAGGTCGACAAGGTACCATTCATTGTTGATGATGAAATGGTTTATGAGTTGCGTCTTGCCTGGTTGTCCGCTGGTCTTGGCCAGATCTTTGACGTTGGTCAGCATATTGATGAGCGACGACTTGCCCACGTTGCTGCGGCCAATGAAAGCATATTCGGGCAACCTCGTGGCAGGGCACTTCCTGTAGTCGGTGTTGCTGACGACGAATGAGGCGGATCTGACAATCATGGATTCTAGAGGGCTGGGACGCTGGGTTGCTATTGCTTTTTCTTCTTTAATATTCTGCGGCGCTTGGGCTTCTCTTCTTCCTCTTTGACGGCTTCGGCGCGTAGGCGGGCCTTCTTCATACGCTTGAGAGCGCGGAGCTCGTCCTTTTCCTCTTCGCCAGTTGACTGCCGCCACCACGGCATCTTCTTCATATTGATATGGAACAAGAGGCGGTTGAAGAAGCGGTTCTTGACCTCGGACGACTCTATGTAGCGCTGTTTCTTCTCGGGATAGAGGTCGCGCAAGGTGACGAGCACGCCAGTCTCGTCGGTCTCGCCGAAGGCATGGTTGTAGGCCGTGCCGAACGAGCGCATGGTGGAGGAGAGGTTCATATAGGCGTTGACCAGCGGGGGCACCGTGGAACCCAAGGCGCGCACCTCGCGTTGCAGTATCTGGTAGTCCTCCTTGTAGGAGTGGCCGACGAAGATGCGGTGCAACTCGTTGAAGTCGCTCTGTATCTCGAGCGGTTCCAGCGGCCACACGAGACCGTTGGGGTCGGGGAAATGCTTTTGGTAGAAATAGAGCACCAGGTCCTTGGCGCGGCGGTTCATGTGGGGGTACATCGTTATCTTGCCGAAGAAATACCGCGTCTCGGGTATCTCAAGGGCCAGTGTGCCAAGCCCTTCCCACAGGTTGTCGAGAGAATAGAGCCCTTTGTGCAGGTTGTTGCTGGGCTGGAAGGCCGGCTGTACAAAGGAACGCCCCAACTCAACCGTATAGGGCAGGTAGTTCTCAATGAACTCGTCGGTGAAATGGAACAGCTCGGCCGTCGGCGTGCAGAGAGCGCCGTCGAGGTTGCGGTAGATGTTGCTGCCGTGGATGAAACGGTAACCGCCCACGATTTCTTCATCCTCGGGGCTCCACACAAACAGCTGCTTGAAACAATAGGGCTCCGGCAGGGTGTCGAACTCATCAATATCCACTGGTTTGCCTGTGCCACCGCCTTCCATGGTGAAGGAGAGTTCGCGCAGACGTCCAATCTCCTGCATGATGTTGGGGGAGAGGTGTGCTGTGGTGATGTAGATGTCCTTGTTGCCGAAGTTGGTATGGCGCAAGAAATTCTTGCGCGACAGTTCTTCGCGAATTAGGGCCTTGTCCACCGGCGGTGCGATGTAGGACAGGTCTCTGGGGACGCCGTTGGGATCTATTACGGATGACATGGTCTTAGTGGATTTCGAATTTGGCTGCGGGGTTGTCTTTCAACTCATACACATAGTCGCGCAGCATGGCGGCCCATTCCATTGGGGTGTGCCGGCTGTCGAACGTCTGCCACGGTATGGGCGCACCCACAATGAGGCGGAACGTATGGCCGCGCTGGGCAAACATCTCGCCCGGCAACAGCGCCATCTCGAAGTTGAACTTGATGCCGAGACGTTTGCGCAGGTTGGCTATGGTATAGAAGCGACGGCGGTTTTGGGCATCGAAGAATACGGGCACTACGTCGCGGTGGTAGCGCACCGCTTTCTTGATGAAGGTGGGCTTCCATTCCAAATCCTTCACGACGCCCTGCTGGCGACGCGAGCATATCCCAGCAGGAAAGTACAGCAATGCGTTCTGTCCGGCGAAGGCCGCTTCGAGGGCTCCTACGTTGGCGGTGTTGCGGTGCACCTTGTCCACAGGTACGAAGACTGGGCGCAGGCCGGGCAGATACATCAGGAAGTCGTTGACGGGAAACAGGATGTCCTTGCGGTAGCGACCCACAGCATTGATGAGGGCCATCCCGTCGGGACCGCCCAAAGGATGGTTGCCTGCGATGATGGGGCATCCCTCCAAGGGGATGTTTTCGCCTCCTTCGACGATGGTGGTCACCTTGAGATCGTCTTCCATCACGGCGCGGGCAAAGTCCACACCGAAGCAGTCGCGATAGGCGTAGATGGCCCAATTCAGTTCGCCCACATGCAACAGGCGGTTCAAAAGTCCCACGGTCCATTTGGGCAGTTTGACGTTCTTTGCCGCCAAAATATTGCTTATATCAATGTAGTTCTCAGTGATTTCTATGTTGTCTGCCTCGGTGCCCATACATTATATCCGTTTGGTAATACGATTTGCAAAAGTAATAATTATATGTATGTGCGACAGGCATGCAGGCCAATCTTTTATCCACACTTTTTTAAACATGGCCCCGTGTTTCCCCAATACCTCGATCTTTGCATAACTGACATTTTGTCATGCAATAGGAGCCGTTTTTAGCGTAAAATCGGACATTTTGTCAGCTATAGACGGGCTG
>CACXCY010000090.1 GCA_902766265.1 uncultured Bacteroidota bacterium | reverse complement strand
GTGCCTGACGCGTCACCATCACCCCTGGGTCGGCCACACAAGGCAGCCCCGCTTCACTCAGCAAGCCAACATTCTCGCCACGATCCAGCGCATCGAGGTAATGTGCTGTTTCCTGCTCGGTGGTATGCTCATTGAGGAGGAAAAAAGTTGTTTCGTCAATAGCCGATGTATAGCCAGCAGCTTTCAGGAAACGTCGTGCGGTACGCAGTTCTTCGACGATGAAAGTATGACAGGTGTTGATCAAAGACTTGTTGATTTGCGGCAGCGAGACATCATGGTCTTCGGCTCCGATGGGCACAGGAAAAAGAATCAGTTTGCCGGGCATATTAGAACGTTTTTAGCAGATGAGTGATGAATCCGAAAATAAAAACGACATTCTGTCGAAAAAATTGCTATTTTATTCGTACCTTTGCAGCCGTCATTAAGTAAAGACAAACCATCGAATTATATATAAAACATTAATAAAGATAGACATGAACAAATTTGATCCCGCAACAGCTATCCAGCGTCTTGACGGACGCGACGCCAACCGTGGCGTGAATCCCGCCATCTGCGACAGTGCAACCTTCACATTCCCGGAAGCTCACCTTATGACCGAGACATTCCATGGCGAGACTGAGGGATATTTCCTCTACAGCCGCCACTGGAACCCTTCTAACCTGGCCCTCTGCCAAGCCCTTGCCGCTATGGAAGGCACCGAGAGCGCTTGGGTGACAGGCAGCGGTCTGGCAGCCATCACCACCGCTCTGCTTCATGAAGTGAAAAGCGGCGACCACATCCTCTCCAGCATGACCACATACGGTGGCACTTTTGCCTTCATGAACAATTGGCTGAAAAAGTTTGGCGTTGAGACCACCTTCGTCAACTTCCAGGACCTTGACGCTGTAAAGAAGGCCATACGTCCCAATACGAAGGTCCTCTACACAGAGACGATGAACAACCCTCTACTCCGCATGGCCAACATTCCTGAACTCGCCAAGATGGCACACGCTGCTGGTGCCAAACTGATTGTCGACAATACATTCACCCCGATGATTTTCAGCCCCTGCCGTCTGGGTGCCGATGTTACCGTATATAGTATGACCAAATTTGTCAACGGCAAGAACGATTGTGTTGCCGGTGCCATCTGCGGTAGCAACGAGTACATCAACGGTCTTATCGATGTAAACAACGGCACTGCCATGCTCCTCGGTCCCGTGCTCGACCCCATGCGCAGCAGCTCCATCCTCAAAAACGTGCATACCCTGCATATCCGTATGCAGCAGCACAGCAAGAACGCCATGTATCTCGCCACTCGTTTCAAAGAAGTCGGCTTCAAATACAACTACCCAGGACTGCCCGAACATCCCGATTACCAGCTCACTTGCAGCATGATGAACGAGGGATACGGTTTCGGTGGCATGATCAGTATCGACATGGGTACTGCCGACAAGGCCAGCAAAATTATGGAAATCATGCAGAAAAAAGGCGTCGGCTACCTTGCCGTCTCTCTGGGCTACTTCAAGACCCTCTTCTCCAACTCCGGTAAGTCTACCTCCAGCGAGGTTCCCGAAGACATCCAGAAGGAGATGGGCATGAGCGAAGGTCTCATTCGATTCAGCGTTGGCCTCGACAACGATATCGAAGCCACTTTCCAACTCATCAAGGAGTCGGTCGAAGAATGCAACCGCTAATTGTCGGTTGAAACGGAACAAGAAACTGTTTTGGATCTATCTATGTACATCATGGAATATAGCCAAAACGGTTTCTTGATTTATTAATCATATAGCTTGTTCACATTGAAAAAGATAGCCATCATATTGTCTGGCTGCGGCAATCGCGACGGCAGTGAACTCCGCGAGACCCTGTCACTTCTCCTTGCTCTCGACAGGAGAGGTATGCAAGTGCAATGCTTTGCACCCGACATCACATTCTCTGTACACACCTACCTTGACCCCACCGGCACTGAGACTGGGGAGAAACGTCAGCTTCTGGCTGAAGCTGCCCGTGTTGCACGCGACGGCATACTCAACCTTGCAGAATACCGTGCGGCCGACTACGACGCTCTCGCTCTGCCTGGAGGCATGGGGGCCGCTCGCAATCTCTCCACTTTCGCCACTGACGGCATACAGATGACGATACTTCCCGACGTGGAACGTGCCATTCTGGAGACATACGATGCCCACAAACCAATCTGTGCCATGTGCATAGCGCCTATCGTACTGGCCAAGGTGCTTGGAAACCACGGTATCACGCTAACATTAGGCCAACCATGCGCCGCATCCAACGCTGCTGAACAGATGGGGGCTCGCCACCAATGCTGTCAAGCCACCGATGTGGCAGTAGACCAAGAGCATCGCATCGTCACCACACCTGCCTATATGGTAGGCACGCGCATCAGCGAAATTTTTGACGG
>CACXCY010000089.1 GCA_902766265.1 uncultured Bacteroidota bacterium | reverse complement strand
GCCACGGCTCGGCTGGCCCTGCGGCTGAACGCTGCCGTATCGCTGGTGCTGCTCACCGCCATCGCTGCCATCTATCTGCTCACCCCTGCCCGCAGCCACGCACTGCCTGCCGCCATTGCGCTGCTTATCCCTCCGATGGTCTTCTTCTGTGGCACCACAAGGGTCTACACCTCCCTTTTCAACCGCTTCACGAAATTCGGGCAGATAGCGCTCTCCGAGATAGTCACCTCCACGACGGGCATCGCGGCGAAGATTGTGGCCGCCTTCCCTGCCCTGCTCCACGCGGTGGGTTTGCCGCTGGGGACGGTGGTCGGCAAGATGGCCGGCAACGTCAACTACCTCCTGCGGCTGCGACGGCTGCAACTGCCCAGGGACATCACCCGCGAGGAGCTACGCACGGCAGCACGCAAGCACCGCAACTTCCCGCTCTACACCATGCCGAAGGAGCTGCTAAACAGTTTCTCCTACAATCTGCCGTTTCTGTGGATGGCCCTCTATTTCGACAAACCCGAGGTGGGACTCTTCGGCCTGGCGCTCACGTTCACTTTCCGGCCGGTCAACATTTTCAACACCGCTTTCGAGAAGCTGCTCTATGTGCGCACCGCCGAGAAGGTGCGCAGCCGGCAGAGCATACGCTCCGACATCAGCCGCTTCGTGCTGGGAGTCAATGCCGTCGCCCTGCCCGTGTTCGTGCTGGTGTTCTGCTTTGCCGAGCCCATCTTCACGTTTCTTTTCAGTGGCCGCTGGACGGGCATCGGCTACTATGTGCGTTGTCTGCTGCCGTGGGTCTATGTGATGCTCACCTCGACAAGCATCTCCTTCCTGGCCAATGTGTTCGGCACCCAACGGACGGAGTTTCTCTTCTATGTGGCATTGCTGCTGCTGCGACTGGCATCGGTGGTGTATGGCATCGTGGCCCATGACTTCCGTGGCGCCGTGCTGCTCTTTGCCCTGAGCGGTGCCGTCGTCTCCGTCGTCCTGCTGACGTGGTATCTCCTGCAAGTGCGCCGATACGAGAACCATCTCTGAATTAGCAGGATACCACCGCCGCAACAAAAAGCCCGAAACACCCTCAAACAAAACCCTCGGTTTTATGCCCAATAAAACCCTCGCTTTTGTCACCTATAAAACCCTCGGTTTTATTGACACCAAAACCGAGGTATCCCTTGGACGCCAACTTATTTTTTTGTCGAGTCAGTTTTTCTTTGTATTTTTGCAAACCGAAAATGAACACGGAGAAACACACACAATCATTGATTGAACGCCTGTCACCCCATCTCTTCTGGGATATTGACAAGGAATGTTTTGCTGCAGAGAAAAACTCCGCCCAACTCATCAAGCGCGTATTGGAATACGGTGAACTTGACGACTGGTGTGCCATCCGCGACTATTACGGACTCGACCGCATTGCCAGCGATTGCAAAACGCTACGGTCCCTACGTCCCGAAGCACTTTCGTTCGTGTGTGTTGTCACCGACACCAAAAAGGAGGACTACAGATGCTACAACTTCAGACAATCTTGCCCCACACTCTGGAACTCCTGAAAAGGTTGTCCTCCCAGCCCGAAATGCAAGGGCTGCGTCTCGTTGGCGGCACCTCCTTGGCGTTGCAATACGGACACCGCCAATCGGTTGACCTTAATTTCTTCGGCAAACCGATTGTCAGTCAAGATGAGATACTCGCCATGATGGGGCGACTGGGGGCGTACAAGCTGCGTAATCGTACAAAAAACATCCTGCAACTTATCGTGGACAACGTGATGGTCGACATTGTTGACTACAGCCAATACCCATGGATTGACGCCGCCATCTGTGAGGATGGGCTGGTATTGGCCTCGCCCAGAGATATCGCCGCAATAAAGATTAATGCCATCGAAGGCCGTGGCAGCCGAAAAGATTTCATTGATGTCTACGAACTGCTTCAACATTACACATTGGATGAAATTCTACAATGCTACTCGATGAAGTACCCCAACTTCTCCCTCTTTCGGCCCTCCTAAGCATCACCTATTTTGACGACGCCGAAAGCGAAGCAATGCCAAAGATGTTCGCGACTGTTACATGGGACGAGATTAAAACACGCATCAATTCCGCCATAAAGGAATATCAGCAGTAGTAATCATTCCCACTGTGCTCCACTAAAACTGGAAATAGATGAAGGGCTGCAGGTCGGCGGTGATGAACTGGTAGACAATGAATACCACGGCGACCACGGCGACAGCCATGAGCCACAGGGGCATCTGGGCAAACCACAGGCGATAGCGACGCTTGAAGCGTTCGGGCAACCAGTGTATCACCATGCCGACAAGAAACAGTATGAAGACGCTGCTGTAGTTGGACACGATGGCAGGCACCTGTCCGAGATCCCACCTCCCACCTATCTGGTTCACCATATCGCGCGCCGTGCGCCACGCCACCTCGTTGGCCTCGGCAGGGTCAAGATTGCTGCCCGAGCGGAAAAAGAGACGGGTGAAAGAGATGAACAGGAAAGTCATCGCCACATTCCACACCATCTTGACGGGATTGCCCTGCTTGGTGTCGGAAGGACGGTCCTTGCGCACAAAGCGACATTTGCTTATCAGGATGACCAGCGTGTTGCCCACGAAATAGACACCCGCCCATACGGCAAAGAGGTTCAGCGCCGGCACTCTGAAGAGGACGGCGAGAATCCACAGGGCGGCGAATATCACGGCGGTGACGATGACGCGAGCCCAATTGCCCCACTGTTTCCAATATTTGTAAGCCAGTATGCCCAAACCGTTGAGACCACCCCAAGTGATGAAGTTGAAGCTGGCGCCGTGCCACATACCGCCCAACAGCATGGTGTCCATGTTGTTGATGTTGGTGTTGAACTCACGGCGATGGTTGGGGAAAAGCAAGTAGACGGCGACAAGCAACCCTGCCACTGAACTGACGACAATGGTCACCCACAGCGTCTTGGCCATCAGTGCCACCACGGCCAACATGCCGCCCAGTATGAGATAGGATGCCGCCGTAGCTCTGCGGTTGCCACCCAAAGGAATATAGAGATAGTCCTTCAACCAGTTGGAAAGCGACATGTGCCACCGTTTCCAGAAACCGGCAGGATTGGTGGACTTGTAGGGCGAATTGAAGTTCTTCGGGAGGTAGAAGCCCATAAGCATGGCCACGCCAATGGCGATGTCGGTGTAACCCGAGAAGTCGGCATAGACCTGCAGGGAATAGACCATCAGCGCCGAGAAATTCTCGAAAGCGGTGTAGAGCGAAGGATTATCGAACACGCGGTCAACGAAACTAACGGCCAGATAGTCGCTCAGGATGATTTTCTTCATCAGCCCGTTGAGAATCCAGAACACGGCGATGCCGAACTGCCTGCGTCCGAGGAAATAAGGATGGTAAAGCTGGGGAATGAACTGGTCGGCACGAATGATGGGACCTGCCACCAACTGGGGAAAGAACGTGGTGTAGAAGCCAAAGTCGAGTATATTATCCGCATGGCGTATCTTCCGCTTGTAAACATCAACAATATAGCTGATATTCTGGAAGGTGTAGAACGAGATACCTACCGGGAGCAGTATCGTTCCTGCATCGAAGCGTGGCGTGGAGGTAAAATGGTTGGCAAAGCGGGCCAGATGGTTCACCACCTCGAAACGGGTGTTGAACATGGTGTTGTACACATCGGTGAAGAAATAGGCATATTTGAAGTAGAACAAAACGGCGAGATTGACCACCACACCAACAATCATCCACACCTTGCCCGAGTGACGACCCGTGCCCTCCTCGGAACTCGCTGCATCTCGGTCGGCCAATCTGTCCATGCGGATGCCTATGCAGTAACCCAGCAGCGTGGAGAAGATGAGCAGCAACACAAAAAGCCCTGAGGTCTTATAATAGAAAAAGATGCTGACAAAGAAGAGGTAGGCGTTGCGGATATGCTTGCGGGTGGTGTCGCTTGGCGACTTGAGGGTTACCACCACCGCAAAGCCGACAAACACCAATAGAAAGAAAGCCCAAAAGTTGAACTGGGTAAACAACAGCGGGTGCGACTGGTCAAAGGAGAAGAGGTCAGTAAGAAATGTAAGGATATCTGTCATCGCTTTGAGTTGATATGCGGCGTTCGTCGGAATAGGTGCTGTTGTGGTTCTGCTCCTTTACGGGAGGTACAGCCGGTTGTGGCGCAGCGGCGCTTTCGGCCGCCCTTTGGCCACTATGATATTTCAAGCCCTCGATGAGAGCGTTGGAGAACAGGTCGGCCACCATCTCGTATCCTTTCTTGGTGAAGTGGACACGGTCGTACTGTGCCATTCCAGCAAGCCGCCACTGGTCCATTGACTTCAAACCGCCCATGACGGTGAATTGATCCCATACGGCACCCTTTGTCTCATCGGCCAAACGGTAGCAGATGTCGCGTACTTTGGGGCCGTTATTGTTCACGTGGTATGTTCTCCGCTTCACCTTCTTGAAGCTATCGTTGTTGGTAATGAATATAAAGGCGCAGTCGGGGTTGACGGCACGGATGGAGTCCACCAGCTGCAAGTAGTTGCGATGAAACACCTCGGGGTCGAAATTGGGACCGCTGGCATCATTGATGCCTATACCAAAGATGACCAGGTCGGGATTCACCATACGTAAATCGTTGACCAGATAGGGACACCGCAGATAGTCGGGAACGGCAGCACCGTTGACGCCAATGGCGTGGTAGCTGATGCCGCCTTGCTTATTACGCAACAGCACTCCCCGGAGGGTGAACGACTGTCCCGAATCGCACGGCATCAGAATGCGCAACGTGTCGGTAGCGGCTGCCAGGTTGTACACATAGCGGTGCATTATTGTGTCAATACGAGAGGGATATAGGTCACGGCCACCGCACGACACAAAGGGAACAACGCCTTCGGGTGACTCGCCCAACAGTGTCACCTGCGTGGTAGCGAAATCATAACGGTCTTCATTGAGCGCAATGGAGATGCTGGCCGCAGAATCGCGCGCTGTCACAGCAATGCCGCAGAGCCCCAGTTTCTGCTGTGGTTCCTTGTACACATTGCGTGTCAGAGCAAGCGGATACGAACGGCTTACTTTGTAATCGGCAGGATTGTTGCACTTACGGGCGGCAGAATATGGGAAAATCATGCCGCGCGACCCTACCAGGTCAGGATAATAATACAATATATTACAGCGTATGCGGTGCGGCAATGTCCCACCCTGCACGTGCGACCCTCCGATATGGACGATGTTGAGCGTTCCTTGTCCAGTAGCTGCTATGTGAAGCCACTTGTCAAAGAACTTCCGCATCAGCGTACTGTCGGGAGCTATATAAAGGTGGTTGGTGTCATAATTGATAAAACTATAGGAGGTGTCCACGGCGACAGGGGTCAGTGGTGGACGCACCGGCTGCTTGATTGTGCGTAGGGTTGTTGACATATAGGCCGAGAGCAACAGGTATGCCCCGATGCAGACAAGTACAGCGGCGCTCACTATCAACAATATTCTTACTTTTTTCATTGTTTGCTTGTGCTTTTAATTCAGGTGTGTCAGCGACTCCTCCACACGGAATCGAACTGTTCGGCAGGTATGTTTTTCCGCAAATGGTAGAAATCGCTCATCTTCTGGAAGGCCTCTGCCAGACGGTCGCCCATCAGATTGACACCTTTCTGCGAGAAATGGATGTAGTCGCTTCCCGCCAAACCGTTGTTGACCCATGCCACCATAGAGTTCTTACCGCCCATGGCATGATAAATGCTCCAGTAGGCAGCACCGTGCTCATTGGCCATCTGCTGCAGTTTGGCCACCATAGTGGGAAGGTAGAGGTAGGTGTGGCGCTCGCCGTTGATAGTAGTGCTCATGTCGGAGGGACCGATAAAGAGTATGAGTGCGTCGGGGCAGGCCTCATGCAGACGGTCAATCTGTCGTCCAAGATTGGTCAGATAGGGTTCCAGCGCTTTGTCGCAACGTATGTAAGGTACCGAATTGCCGCCAAACTGCATGATGATGAGTCCCACATCAAGATTCCTGTAGGCCTCGGTCAGTTGGTCGGCGTTAATCATCGTGAATTGCTGTCCCGAGCAGCCACGAAGGGCTATATTGTCAACCGCAACGCCAGGCCCGTCGTCAACAGTAATGCAGTAGATGTCGCCATCGCCCTGCAGCGAAAGATGGATGTCGGTAGCCGCAGAATCGAGCTGCCATGCAAAAGAATGGACGCCCTGTGACGAACATTGACGCATAGCGGGAGTGGAGAGTGTAGAGGTGCGGGTGGAAAGCGTCGCGGTCAGAGGGCCTGTGCCAGTATTGTTGAATATCACGCTGACCGTTGAGAAGCGCTTGAAACTTTCGGGCACATCATTCGGTTTGGCAGCACTGACGTTCATTGTGGCACTGCCATACATATGCCAGCAACGCGCCATGAGGCCATAGTTGCCGTTGGCGCGGTAACTCTGGGTACTGTCACCACCATAGGACGACTGAAGTACCAGAGATCCGCTGGCATTCTGGTTCACCGAACGGGTGTACACCGTCTGTCGCAGGGGGAGCATACCCGGACCGCCACCGCCATACGTATTCTGCATATAGGCCCGCAGACGGTCGGTCATACGGTCCATCTCTATCTGTGAGTCGCCATAATGGAGTATGCGAATGGTACGCCCCTGCTGAGATGCTGTCTCCATCTGTTTGAACAGTGGGTCAAAGAATGCAGGATCGTCGTTGGGAAACCAAAAACGGGAGTCGCTGCTGTCAATGACATCGTGATAGTAATGAATCGAGTCGCAGATGTCCCGCATCAATCTCTCCTCTTCCTCTTGCCTCATCAACTCTTCGACACTCGCTGTTTTCTCTCTCACCAGCACTTTATGCAGGGATGGGAAACGTAGCGTCATCTTCCCGATGTTGATGCCGT
>CACXCY010000088.1 GCA_902766265.1 uncultured Bacteroidota bacterium | reverse complement strand
GCAGATGGCCTCGGAGGACAGCCCTGCGGGTCTGCAGAAATGGGCGGCCAGCTTCATGAACCCCATCCCGTGTCCCGAATGCCACGGAACCCGTCTGCGTCACGAGTCGCTGTGCTTCCTTATCGACGGCAAGAACATCGGCGAGGTATCGCGAATGGACTTCATGCAGTTCTACGACTGGATTCGCGGACTGGAGGCCAAACTCGACAAGAAACGTGCTGCTGTGGCTCACGAGATTATCCGCGAGATAGAGACCCGCACCAAGTTCATGCTCGACGTGGGGATAGGTTATCTGTCGTTGAGCCGCAGTAGCAAGTCGCTCAGCGGCGGCGAGTCGCAACGCATCCGCCTGGCCACACAGATAGGTGCCAAGCTGGTCAACGTGCTCTATATCCTCGACGAGCCCTCCATCGGTCTCCACCAGCGCGACAACCGCAAGCTTATCGACGCCCTCAAGTCCTTGCGCGACCTGGGCAACTCGGTCATCGTAGTGGAACACGACCGCGATATGATTCTCAATGCCGACTATGTTGTCGACATCGGACCCGGAGCAGGCATCCACGGCGGAAAGATTGTGGCTGCCGGTCCGCTGGAGCAGTTTCTGAAGCACCATACCGTGACGTGCGACTACCTTACCCGTCGTCGCGATATTGAGATACCCACCCGCCGTAGTGTGGAAGAACGTAAGCATCTGGTGCTGGAGGGTGCCACAGGCAACAATTTGAAGAATGTCACGCTCGATGTGCCGTTGGGACTCTTTGTCTGCGTCACAGGCGTGAGCGGCAGTGGCAAGTCCTCTCTCATCAATGAGACGCTGCATCCCATTCTCAACGCCCACTTCTACCGTTCGCAGAAACGTCCGTTGCCCTATAAGGCCATCTATGGTATGGACAATGTGGATAAGGTGATAGAGATAGACCAGTCTCCCATTGGTCGCACCCCGCGTTCCAATCCCGCCACCTATGTGGGCATATTCGACGAGATACGTCAGCTTTTTGCCATGCTGCCCAGCGCCAAGATACGCGGCTACAAACCAGGTCGCTTCTCTTTCAACGTGAGTGGTGGACGTTGCGAGACCTGCAAGGGTGCCGGCGTGCGTACCATAGAGATGAACTTCCTGCCCGATGTGTATATCAACTGCGAGGTGTGCAACGGCAAACGCTACAACCGTGACACCCTGGAGATACGCTATAAGGGCAAGTCGATAGCCGACGTACTTGAGATGACCATCAATGAGGCGGTAGAGTTCTTTGAACCCTATCCCAAGATAGCGCGCAAACTCAAAGCCGTCCAGGATGTGGGACTCGGCTATATCACCCTCGGACAGCAGAGCACCACGCTCAGCGGTGGTGAGGCGCAGCGCATCAAACTGGCTACCGAACTCTCCAAAGTGGACACCGGCAACACGCTTTACATCCTTGACGAGCCCACCACAGGACTGCATTTCGAGGATATACGCATCCTCTTGGGCGTGTTGCAGAAGTTGGTCGACAAAGGCAACAGCGTGTTGGTGATAGAGCATAACATGGATGTCATCAAGGTGGCCGACTACATAATAGATATGGGTCCCGACGGCGGGTCGGCGGGCGGAAAGATTGTTTTCAGCGGCACCCCGGAGATGCTTGTCAAACAAAAGGACAACTTCACAGCCAAGTATCTGAAAGAGGAACTCCAGGCCATGGGGAAGATAGGCAAATAAAACGCGGCAACGATGGCAGGTACCCGAATGAGTTATACTATTAAAAGCAACCGTCCATGATACCCATCACCATCTATCTCCTTTTCGTTCCGTGGTTTGTGATGCACATGGCGCAACGGTGGCGTTGGATTGACAAAGTCAGCCCTATGACGGTGCTGTATGTGGTGGGGCTCGTTGTGGGCAATATAGGTATTGTGGGTGACAAATCCCTTGCCACATGCGAACTCTTTTCCAGTTTGGCGGTGCCTCTCGCCATTCCGTTGATGCTCATGGGCTGTACGCTCCACCGTTGGTCTGTAGGCAAGTCGCTGAAGGCATTCCTTAGCGGTCTTGTGGCCGTGATGGTGGTCACCGTGGCGGGATTCTACATTTTTAAAGGACAAGGTACACTTGGCTACGATAGCTATGCACAAATATGTGCGGTGGCAACGGGCATGTACACCGGCGGCATCCCTAACGTCGGCGCTATTGCACAGGGTGTGGGTCTCTCGAAAGAACTCTACCTGATTGTGACCAGTAGCGACCTTATCGCGACAGGACTCTATCTGATTTTTGTTATTTTTGTGGGGGCCGTCAGCTGTTTCGCAAATTGCTGCCGAAAAAAGGCAAGATTAGCGTTGAGAAGGAGCGTGACGAATATGCAGGAGAGGGGAATGTGATAGAAAATGCTGCCGTGAAGGTGCGTACCTTCGACAAAGAGCATTGGAAAGGGTCTCTTTTGGTGATAGGCATTACCGTGCTGATAGCAGCAATCTCCTATGGAGTGGCGTTGTTGCCTTCGGGCGACGGGAAGCCCCACATGACGCTGCTAATATTGTTGCTCACCACTTTGTCCATAGCCGTCTCGTTTGTGCGGCCAGTGCAGCGTCAGCAGCAGTCGTTCGACTTGGGGCTCTACTGCGTATATGTCTTCTGCCTATCCATAGCGACGATGGTCAATGTGTCTGAGTTGCATCTGTCCCAAAATATAGGGGTGATTTACTATTTGGCTTTTGTGATCTTCGGTTCGTTGGTGCTGCAGATACTTCTTGCACGCCTGTTGCGTCTGGATGGCGACTCGGTGCTGGTCACCTCTGTGGCGCTCATCAACTCACCTCCTTTTGTGCCGATGGTCGCTGCCTTGCTGAACAACAAAGATGTTGTCATTCTGGGCATCACCGTGGGCTTGCTGGGTTATATGTTAGGCAACTATCTCGGCATCGGCATCTACAACCTGTTAATGGCTCTCGGATAGCATGAATAAAATACATTTTTAAGAAGCTGTTTAAATTTGATTGATGGAATTTGTTAAGCATATAAACGAGGAGATTTTTATTCTTTCCGATGGCGCAATGGGGTTCCATTGTAACTGAGGGAAGAAGAAAAATATGCCGTTTAG
>CACXCY010000087.1 GCA_902766265.1 uncultured Bacteroidota bacterium | reverse complement strand
GTGAGAGTGAACACGAATTGCCACGAATTATCCATGAATTTTGGTCGCAAAGAAGGGCGTGTCGAAGACACGCTATCTCAATAACCCCACACGAAACGTAGTGCCGTGTGGGGTAGCGTGCACCCCCTCCTACCAGCGTCTCGAGGAGACGCCACCTTGTCGGATTGTGGCGTCTCTACGAGACGCATTTGTATTACAGGCATGTAATTTCACCACGCTGCACTCCCTACGGTCGCTTAGTATGGTGTTATTGAGATTCAGCATCTACGATGCTGTATGGAAACTTCTAATTCATGGTCAATTATATGGAAATTCATGTGAACCATAAACACAAATTGCCATGTAATTACCCATTAATTTTGGTTGCTGTAACGGGGCGAAAAAAATATTTTTGCTGGGACATACTACGGAGAAAAATGCGCCGTTGCCATAGTATGTTTTGGATGTTCTTTCCCAATGCCGTGAACGGATGCGCGCAGCGCACAACTTCTTCGAAATTTTATCTCCTCTAATTCTAGCCAAATTCTAGGGTAATTCTAGAGTAATTCTAGGGTAATTCTAGGGGTACTAGTAGGTAACTAGTATGTTGCCAGTAGGTGACCAGTATGTAGCTGGTAGGTTGCTGGTATGTCGATAGTAGTTGGGTGGTAAGGTGTGGGGGGAGTGATGCGGTTGTGTCGGCGCGACGCAATATTTAGCCGGTGATGGCGTTTTGTTGGGTAAATGTTTGGCAAATGAAACTTAAATTCTGGTTGGACAATGCGCGTATGGTGGCGCTGCCACAGAGCGTTCTTCCGGCGCTGTGTGCCGTGTGCTGGGCGGTGCCGACGGGGTGCTTCCACTTGCTTTCGGCTGCTTTGGCGGTGGTGGGGGTGGCTGCGGCGCATCTCTGCGCGAATCTGCTTGATGACTATTTCGACTATCGCAACGCTGGCATCGAGAGTCGCGAGCGCTTGCAGCGTGCGGGGATGCGTGCGAGGATAGGCAAGGCGAACTACCTGGCCGAGGGACGTGCCACGCTTGAGGAGACGCTGCGGGCGGCTTGTTGCTTTGGCGTGGTGGCGTTGGCGGCAGGTCTCTATGTGTTCTTTCATTGGCAGACCTCGCCGTCGATGCGGGGAGGATGGCCGGTGGTGCTGGTGGCGGGAGCCGGTGGCTTGCTGGCTTATTTCTATTCCGCCAAGCCGCTGATGCTCTGCTATCGCGGATTGGGCGAGCTGACGACGGGGCTCATCTTCGGCCCGCTGCTGATGGCGGGTATGGCGTATGCTTCGTGCGGCATGGAGCCGACGGCGATATGGCCTCTGTCGGTGGCGGTGGGGCTGCTGGTGGTTAACATACTCTATACCCACAGCATCATGGATGCCGACCCTGACCGCTCGGTGGGGAAGACGACACTGGCGACGTTGCTGGCGACCTCTCGGCGCATGTTGGCGGCATCGTTCTGCTTCTGCTTTCTGCCGTATGTGTGCGTGGCGTGTAGCGTGCCCGTCGGGGGATGGGGCGTGCTGGCAACGGTTGTCACGCTGCCTGCTGCCGTGGGGCTGTACCGGCTGATGGTGAGCTACACCTCGACCGAGGGTATCCTGCCGGAGGAACAACCCCGATGGTGGATGGGACCGATGCCCAACTGGGAAGCCATCGAGGCGGCGGGCATCGGATGGTTCATGCTGCGCTGGTATCTGGCACGCAATCTGCTCGGCGGGTTCGTGGTGCTGCTGGCGTTGGCGGCTTTTTTGTAATTTTCACGACTGAGGGCATCGGTTCCGATTTTTTCTGTATCTTTGCAGCTGATTTGCCCGAAGTGCGGCAACGTTTGTCCTATATCGTAGCACATTAATAATTAGATGGAAAAGATACGCAATTTCTGTATTATCGCACATATTGACCACGGCAAAAGCACGCTGGCCGACCGGCTGCTTGAATATACCAACACCATTTCGCAGCGCGATATGCAGGACCAGGTGCTCGATGATATGGACCTGGAGAAAGAGCGCGGCATCACCATCAAGAGCCACGCTATCCAGATGAACTACAATGGCTATGTGCTGAATCTTATCGACACGCCGGGGCATGTGGACTTCTCCTACGAGGTGTCGCGTTCCATAGCGGCCTGCGAAGGGGCTCTGCTTGTGGTCGATGCCACACAGGGTATCCAGGCGCAGACCATCTCCAACCTCTATCTCGCGCTGGAGAATGACCTTGAAATCATCCCTGTGATGAACAAGATAGACCTCGACAGCGCGATGCCCGACGAGGTGGCCGACGAGATTATGGACCTGCTGGGATGCCCGAGGGAGGACATCCTCAGCTGTAGTGCCAAGACAGGCGTCGGCGTGCCCGAGATTCTGGAAGCCATCGTCAAGCGGGTGCCCGCACCCAAAGGCGACCCCGCCGCTCCGTTGCAGGCGCTGGTGTTCGACTCGGTGTTCAACCCTTTCCGGGGCATCATCTCCTATTTCCGAATCATGAACGGCACCCTGCGCACCAACGACTGGGTGAAGTTTGTCTCGACCGAGAAGGACTATCATGCCGACGAGATAGGCGTACTGCGGCTCAACATGGAGCCCCGCAAGGAGTTGCAGGCCGGCGATGTGGGCTATATCATATCGGGCATCAAGACCTCCAAAGAGGTGCGCGTGGGCGACACCATCACTCACGTGCAGCGTCCGTGCGACAAGGCCATCGAGGGCTTCGAGGCCGTCAAGCCGATGGTCTTTGCAGGTGTCTATCCCGTTGATACGGACGACTATGAGGAGCTGCGTGCCTCCATAGAGAAACTGCAGCTCAACGATGCGTCGCTGACATTCGAGCCCGAGTCGTCGCTGGCTTTGGGCTTCGGTTTCCGTTGCGGATTTCTCGGGCTGCTCCACATGGAGATTGTGCAGGAGCGCCTGGAGCGGGAGTTCAACATGGATGTCATCACCACGGTGCCCAACGTGCAATACAAAGTCAAGCTGACCAACGGCACGGAGATAGATGTGTACAACCCTTCGGGCATGCCCGAGCCCAACAATATCGCCGAGGTGTACGAACCTTTCATCCATGCGCAGATTATCACCAAGGCCGACTACATAGGGCCCGTCATCAAGCTGTGCATGGACAAGCGCGGAGTGCTCAAAAACCAAACCTACCTCACCACCGACCGCATCGAGATTACGTTCGACCTGCCGCTGGGCGAGGTGGTGTTTGATTTCTACGACAAACTGAAGTCCATCTCGAAGGGCTACGCCTCGCTCGACTACTACCTCAACGGTTTCCAGCCCTCCAAGCTGGTGAAGTTGGAAATCCTGCTGAACGGCGACCCTGTCGACGCCCTCTCCACGCTGACCTATGTCGATAACGCCTACCCCATAGGCCGCCGCATGTGCGAGAAACTCAAGGAGCTCATCCCGCGCCAGCAGTTCGATGTGGCCATCCAGGCCGCCATCGGCAGCAAGATTATCGCCCGCGAGACGGTGAAGGCGGTGCGCAAGGATGTCACAGCCAAGTGCTACGGTGGCGACATCACGCGCAAGCGCAAGCTGCTCGAAAAACAGAAAGAGGGCAAGAAACGTATGCGCCAGGTGGGTAGCGTGGATGTGCCACAGAGTGCCTTCCTCGCCGTGCTTAAACTGGATTGATTCACGGTCCCACGCCGCAAAAACGCATTCAATATTGATATCAAAATAGCTAACAAACCAAATGAAACCTTTTGTATTCACTTTGCTACTCATTCTTGTCGTCATCGCCACGGTGGCAGTTACCGGCTGGATATTCTATCTGGTCATCAAGAAATATTTCGACAACGAACAGAAAAAAGCACTCCTTGAGATGAAGATGGACCAGCAAAAGGAGAACCTCAAGCTGGTGAGCCCCATCCGTCTGCAGGCCTACGAGCGTATGGCGCTCTTCCTGGAGCGTATCTCGCCCAACAGTTTGGTGATGCGCTGCTACCGCCCGGGAATGGACATCAAGCTGCTGCAAAGCGTGATGACCAAGAATATACGCGACGAGTGGGAGCACAACCTCTCGCAGCAGGTCTATATCAGCACCGAGGCGTGGAGCCGCATCCGCGAGGCCAAGGAGGAGATGATCAACCTCATCAACGCCAGCGCCGCCGGAATGAAAGAGGGTGCCGATACTTCGTCGCTGGCAGGAGCCATCTTCGCCTCCGTGGCCAAGAGCAAGACCCCTACCGACAATGCGCTCGAATATCTGAAGAACGAGATTCAGGAGCAGTTCTCGTAGTCGCTCCAAACGGAGCATTCCCTTGGCGCAACCAATGCCTTATTGGCTGGCAGAGCAGGGAAAAGATTATCCCACTATAAGACAAAAGAGGGTGTCTCGCTTCCGAGACACCCTCTTCTTTGTGTGTTTTGCTGGAAAACTTACTGTTTCTCGAAAACAGTTTCGTTGGAACCATCGGTGAATGTCATCTTCTTGCCCTTCACGGTACCCTTTTCGGTTTGGGTTACACCATTCTCGGTGTAGGTGATGGTGACGGTGGGGTCGTCAAAGGTGTAGGTGCCTTTGTCAGTGTGGGTGCTGCTACCCATAGCGGCGGTGATGGTAACTTCGCCGTCGTCAAATTCCAAGGTAGTGGTGACGGTGTAGCCACTTTCGGTGATGGTGGCTTTCCATGTGGTGCCGTCCAGCTTGTCCTTGGAGCAGGAGGTGAACATCAGCATGCCCATGGTCATCAAGGAGACCAACAAAACTGCAAATTTCTTCATGATTTTTTTGAGTTTAACGTCTACGCCTTTACGCAGACTTTGGTTAATATTAGGTTTTCTTTGTATTGGTTTATCTTTCCAAAATGGTTTTATATGACTGATTGTCTGAAACTATATGAGGTGATGCCAAAATGTTCGGTTAGTGCAAATGTATAACTTTTTTTCAAAGATGAGCAACAGCGATTACCTTTTTTGTCGACAAGGGCTGTTTGCTCACATTTTTTTAGTACTTTTGTAACGATTTACCAAGCAGGAGATGCCTGCTTAAAGCTATTGGCAATAAAGATATTATGGAACAAAATCTGTTAATCTACAATACTCTTTCGCGGCAAAAAGAGCTTTTCCGTCCGCTCAACGCTCCGCATGTGGGCATGTATGTCTGCGGTCCCACCGTCTATGGCGACGGCCATCTGGGCCACGCCCGTCCGGCCATTACCTTCGATGTGGTGTTCCGCTACCTGAGGCATCTGGGCTACAAGGTGCGCTACGTGCGCAATATCACTGATGTGGGGCATCTGGAGCATGATGCCGACGAGGGAGAGGACAAGATTGCCAAGAAGGCACGCCTTGAGCAGCTGGAGCCGATGGAGGTGGCGCAGTATTACGCCAACCGCTACCATGCTGCCATGGACGCCCTCAACGTGTTGCGCCCCAGTATAGAGCCCTTGGCCAGCGGTCACATCATCGAGCAAATTGAGCTGGTGCAGAAGATTCTCGACAGGGGCTACGCCTACGTGAGCAACGGCTCGGTCTATTTCGATGTGCGCAAATATCAGGAGGATACCCATAGGTACGGCTGTCTCAGCGGCCGTGTCATCGACGAGATGCTCTCCACCACCCGCGAGCTCGACGGTCAGAGCGAGAAACGCGATACGGCCGATTTCGCTCTCTGGAAAAAGGCCTCGCCCGAGCATATCATGCGTTGGAACTCCCCGTGGAGCGTGGGCTTCCCGGGCTGGCACACGGAGTGCACCGCCATGGGTACAAAGTATCTGGGTGAGACGTTCGACATCCACGGTGGAGGCATGGACCTCATGTTCCCGCACCACGAGAGCGAGATTGCCCAGCAAACCGCCGTCACCGGTCACGGCCCCTGCAAGTACTGGATGCACAACAATATGATTACCATCAACGGGCAGAAGATGGGCAAGTCGCTGGGCAACTTCATCACTCTCGACGAATTCTTCACGGGCAGCCATAAAGACAAGGACGGCAAGGAGATGCTGCAACAGCCCTACACGCCCATGACCATCCGCTTCTTCATCCTGCAGGCCCACTATCGCAGCACCGTCGATTTCAGCAATGAGGCGCTGCAGGCCGCCGAGAAGGGCTACACCCGCCTCATGCAGGCCTACAAGACGCTGAAGGGGCTGCAGCCGTCGGCCAGCTCGAGCGTCGATGTCAAGGGCTACCGTCAGAAGTGCTACGAGGCCATGAACGACGACTTCAACACGCCTATCGTCATATCCCATTTCTTCGACATGGCTAAGATCATCAACACGGTCAACGACAAGAAAGCCACGCTGTCGCAGCCCGATATTGACGAGATGAAGTCGCTGTTCGACACCTTCCTATTCGACATCCTCGGCCTGAAGGACGAGGCCACCGGCGACAACACTCAGCTGCTCGACGGGCTGATGCAGATGGTGCTCGACGTGCGCGCCCAAGCCAAGGCCAACAAGGACTGGGCTACGAGCGACAAGATTCGCGACCGGCTCAGCGCCCTCGGCGTTACCGTCAAGGACGGCAAAGATGGCGCTACCTGGGAACTGAAGTAGGCGAAACGGCAGCGTCAGGGTACCCCGCCCGCCTGCCATGCCATAGTGACTCCAACATCCCGTGGGGATTCAAAATCTCCACGGGATTTCTCATATTTGGTTGAACCCCTTCCTCATCTCTGGAGAGGTGGCAGAGGGGTCTCGAGGGGAGTGCCGAAAAATCCCGTGGAGACTTTGAAAAGTCCCGAGGAGACTTTCGAAAGTCTCGTGGAGAAATTTGAAAGTCCCG
>CACXCY010000086.1 GCA_902766265.1 uncultured Bacteroidota bacterium | reverse complement strand
GACGGCGATAGGTTCTCGTCCCCGTTCCCGCCGTTCCCGCCGCTGGGAGGATTCGAGCCGCCGCCCGTCGGGAGGCGTCACCCCTCGTCGCCGCCGCCGGAGGGGGCGGGAGTGGGGGTCGGTGTCGGCGTGTTGTCGCCATCGGCGTCCAGCTGGCCCTCCTCGGTCGGCTTGGTGACGAAGCGGAACTCGCGCTCGGCGTTCATCCGCGCCGTCATCTCGGCGTCGGGGTCGAACACCACGGACACCGTGCAGCCAGCCGACGAGACATCCTTCACATCGGCCTTGGCGCGGCCGCTGACGCGCAGCTTGAAGGTGCCGAGGCCGTCGATGCGCACCGCGTTGCCGTTGAGTAGCTCGTCCATGATGTGCGCCGGGAAGTCCTGCATCACGCCCGAGATTTCGCCCACCGAGTAGGTCGAGCCGCGGGCCATGCGCTTGGCCAGCTGCTTCTCGTCCACCGTCGCCACGCGCGTCCACTGCGGGAAGTACAGCGTGGTCTTTGTCTGTGGGTTGATACCCTTTTTCTTGATGAGGTTGATCATGGCAAGAGTGTTTTTTTGGTTAATAAAAAGGTTGCCGTTTTCGGTTCATCCGTATCATCCGTTTCCATCATCCGTATCATTTACATTAATCATACGTATGATTTTGCTGAATCATACGTATGAATCAACACAATCATACGTATGAATGAAACCGAGCATACGCATCGCCGAATCACGGTGCAAAGATACGCACTTTTGAAATATCGCCAACGCTGTAGCGGAAATATTTGTTTTTTATAGAATCGTAATAGGGGAAATTCTCGTATGATTCGTCGGGAAATTGGTCTTGGTATTCTCGTTCTCCGAGTTTTATCCTGGCAAAAACTTCTCAGGTTTTCGTCAGCAAGACGAAGATACAACGCTTCGTGATTTCCTTGTGAAATCGGCAGCTAAAATACACAAAATAATCCACATACATAGATTCTTTTTCACGCATGTCGTGTAGCCCTTGTGATTTATGGTTTGTCAACCACGGTTCTTGATAATGTGTGTTTATCGTTTTTCAATATGGCGTTTATTGAAAAACGATAATCTTTTTCTTGTTGAAGAAAGAAAAAATCGTATCTTTGCATTTGAAATATCTCTGGTGAGAGGGATAAGAAGGGTGAGGTATCAGCAAGAGAATATGTGAATTATTCATGCAAGGAAAGTAAAACAAACAATCTATATTCAATGAAAAAAACATTTCTTACCATTATGAGTATTGCACTCTTCGCTTCTTGCGGACATAAGCAGGAGCTCGTTTCAGGTATTGACCTGAGCAATCTCGACACCACGGCCAACCCCGTGGAGGATTTCTACCAGTATGCCTGCGGTGGCTGGATAGCTGCCAATCCCCTTGATGCAGAACACAGCCGCTATGGTGCGTTTGACAAATTGGCTGACAACAACCGTGAGCAGTTGAAGTCGCTCATCGACTCTTTGGCTGCTGCCAAGAACGAGAAGGGCAGCGTGGCCGACAAGATTGCCACTCTATATAATGTAGGTATGGACAGCGTGACTTTGCAGGAGCAGGGCAACGCACCCGTGCAGCCGTTGCTGAACGAGGTGGCCGCACTTAAGTCGCGCGAAGACCTTAAGAAAGAATTGGTGGCTCTTCACCTCCAAGGTATCGACCCGTTCTTCGGATTGTTCAACGAGGCAGACTATACCAACAGCAAAATGCAGCTGGCATGGATCTACCAGACAGGTTTGGGCATGGGCGAACGTGACTACTATCTCACCTCGGACAACGCCAAACTGCGTGCTGCTTATATGGACTTGATGAAGAAAGAGTTCGCTATGGCTGGCTATGACAAGATTTCCGGTATGTCGGCTGACAAATTGGCAGATTTGGTCATGAAGCTGGAAACCCGTCTGGCTAAAGCCCAGTACGACCGCGAGACGAATCGCGACCCTCACAAGACCTTCCATAAGATGACGCTCGCCGATGCTGACAAGCAGGCAGCTGCTGTCGACTTCAAGGGCTATTTCGCTGGTATGGGTCTTCCCAAACTGGAGCAGTTCAATATGGCTCAGCCCGAGTACATAGCCGAGGTGTCCAAAGTCCTTGCATCTGAGAATATCGATGCGGTGAAGGCCTATTATGCCTGGAATGTGATTAATACCGCTGCCGCCTACCTGAGCGACGATTTTGTAAATGCCAATTTCGATTTCTATGGCCGTGAGATGAGCGGCAAGGAAGAGAACCAGCCCCGCTGGAAACGTGTGACAAATACCCTCAATGGAGCTCTCTCCGAAGCCATTGGCCAGATGTATGTGGCCAAATACTTCCCTCCCGAGGCCAAGCAGCGTATGATTACCCTTGTCGACAACTTGAAGGATGCTTTTGGCCAGCGTATCGAGGATGCCACTTGGATGGATCGTGCCACCAAAGACAAAGCCAAAGAAAAACTGGCCGCTATCCTGGTCAAGGTTGGTTATCCCGACAAATGGCGTGACTACAGCGGATTGGAAATCAAGAACGACAGCTATTTTGCAAATGTGCTGCGTTCCAATCGCTTCGATGTGGCTTACATGGTCAGCAAGATAGACAAACCCACCGACCGTGACGAATGGCAGATGCCTCCTCAGATGGTTAACGCCTACTATAACCCTACTACCAATGAAATATGCTTTCCTGCCGCTATCCTGCAGCCGCCGTTCTTCAATCTCAACGCTGACGATGCCGTCAACTATGGCGCTATCGGTGTAGTGATTGGGCATGAGATGACTCATGGCTTCGACGACCAGGGGCGTCAGTACGACAAGGATGGCAATCTTAATGACTGGTGGAGCGAGCAGGATGCCGAGAAGTTCAAAGCCAATGCCCAGGTGCTGATCGACCACTTCAATGGTATCAAGGTGCTTGACAATCCTGAGACTTATGCCAACGGCAAATACACGCTGGGTGAGAATATTGCTGACAACGGTGGCCTCCACATTTCCTATCTGGCTATGCGCAACGCCATTGCCAACGGCCAGGTGCGCGATGCCGAGATGGACGGATTTACCGCTGCGCAACGCTTCTTCCTGGCTTATGCTGGAGTGTGGGCAGGTAACATTCGTGACAAAGAGATTCAGCGTCTCACCACCGAGGATGTCCATTCCCTGTCGCGCTGGCGCGTCAATGGCACCTTGCCCCATATCGGCGAGTTTATCGACGCTTGGGGTGTGAAGGAGGGCAACGCCATGTACTTGGCTCCCGAAAAGCGTGTGACGCTCTGGTAACAAACAATGCATTCGTATAACCAAACAAAAATTTTCAAACATGAAAAAAGGCACTATAGCACTTATCGCCATCCTAGCCGTCGTGGCCATCTTCTTTATGTGGTACTTTGGCGTACGCAACAAACTTGTCGCTGCTGAGGAAAATGTCAACAATGCGTGGGGCAACGTGGAGACTGTCTATCAGCGCAGAGCTGACCTTATTCCTCAGCTGGTCAACACTGTGAAAGGCGCTTCGAACTATGAACAGGAGACATTCCTCGCTGTTACCGAAGCACGTTCCAAGGCCGTGAATCTTACCCTTACCGGCGACCAATTGACGGAGGAGAATGTGGCCAACTTCCAGAAAGTGCAAGACGAGTTGAAGAATGAGCTCACCAAGGCCATCAACCTTACCGTCGAACGTTATCCTGAGTTGACGGCGACGGAGTCTTACAAGAACTTGATGACGCAACTCGAAGGCACGGAGAACCGCATATCGGTGGAGCGCAAGAACTTCAACGATGCTGTGAAGGATTACAACAAGAGCATCCGCATGTTCCCCGCTAGCATCGTGGCCAATATGAGCGGTTTCGAGAAGAAAGGGTACTTTGCTGCCAGTCAAGGTGCTGATCAAGCTCCTGTGGTCAACTTTGAATAAACAACAATTGCTCCAGATTTATTCATTGTCCGCCCATGAAATACTTTTCCAAGGATGAGGAGTCCAGAATACTCCAGGCGATCCGCGATGCGGAAAACCAGACCTCTGGCGAGATACGGGTTCATGTAGAATCGGTATGCGAGGAGGATGATGTCCTCGATCGGGCCGCCTGGGTATTCAAGGAGCTCCACATGGAACAGACGGCTCTCCGCAACGGTGTGCTCATATATGTGGCTCTGAAATCCAAACGATTTGCCATTATTGGTGATGCGGGTATCAATCGTCTGGTGCCTGCTGGATTTTGGGATTCGTCACGCGATGCTATGCTGACTTTCCTGACACAGGGTGATACAGCCGGCGGCATCGTTGCGGCCATCGGAAGGGTGGGGGAATTGCTGCATGAGTATTTCCCTCGTCAGGACGACGATGTCAATGAGCTGCCCGACACCATCAGCACGGGCAGGTAGCTCTCTGTCAGCGAAGAATCATATAATACGATGAATCCATGAACCGACTCAAACGTATATTCCTCCTTTTGATGCTTACCTTTGCCGCGACGGCGATGGCTGAGCATGAGACAGGATGGATTCCCCAGAAGACCAACCAGCTGGTCAACGACCTGACAGGAACGCTCTCTTCCGAACAACAGCAGTCGCTAGAACAGCGTCTGGTGGCTTTCGACGACTCTACCTCCAATCAGATTATGGTGCTCATCACCCCTGACTTCGGTGGCGACGAGATTGCCAGCTTCACTCAGAACGTGTGGCGGGAGTTTGGTATTGGTTCCAAGGAATACAACAACGGGGTCCTCATCGTTGTCAAGCCCAAGCAGCTGTTCAGCGATGGCGAGGTGCGCATACAGGTGGGCTATGGTCTTGAGGGGGCGCTGCCCGATGTCTTCTGCCACGAGATTATTGAGGATTACATGATTCCCCGATTCAAGGATGGCGACTATTACGGCGGCATACTGAAGGCGGTGAAGATTATCGAGAAGGTCTGCGTGGGCGAGTACAGCTATGCCCGTCACCAGACGAGAAAACTTCGTGCCGCCTTGCTGTCGCTGGGCGTCTCGGTGTTGTTTCTTGTATTGTTCATCGTGTTTATCCATCGTTATGCCAAGAAGCATCCCGAAGTCTTTGCCGCCACGGGTGCGTCGCGACCCTATATGGGCAGTTCCTTGGGGCGCAGCACCGGCTATTGGGGTGATTTTTCCAGAGACAGGGGCAGTTTTGGTGGCCTCGGCGGATTCGGTGGCGGGTCTGGCGGTGGCTTTGGCGGTTTTGGCGGCGGCTTTTCGGGCGGCGGCGGAGCCAGTGGCCGTTGGTAAAGTGTTGATTGTGATATAACGTGCGGGATGCCTTGGGGCGTCCCGCACGTGTTTCTGTGAGTATGGCGTCGTGGTGCCGAAAAAGCACGTACGTGGTTTGGCGAAAGCACGTACGTGGTTTGGCAAAAGTACGTACGTGGTTTTTGGGAAGTGCGTACGTGCTTTTTTCCAGACAGGGGAATTAGTCGAAAAATTTCCAGACAAGGCCGTAGTAGATGCCGAAGTCCTCGCCCGGATAGTGTGGTAGGAGGAAGTATGAGGGCTGCTGCTCGAAGGGAGCGTCGAAGTGCGACACCTTGGCGTAGATGCACGCTTGGCGAATCTTGATGGTGAGGAAGAAATCGGCCCACAGGTAGTTGCCCACCTGTGTCTGCCGCTGGTGATAGAATGCACCTAGGGCGGGAGCGTATCCGTCGGCGTAGAAGAGGGTGTGGTAGCGCAAATCGAATCCGGTCTGCATCCGCAGCGTTTTACGGAACATGGCGAAGTCGGCGTAGATGGAGTTCTTGCAGGCGTAGAGCGGCACGCTCACCACGGCATCGTTGGAGGAGTGCTGCACGAAATGTTGCATATCGTAGTGGAACCATCCCAGCCGCAGCTGTGCCGATGCCGTCGCTTGCAGCAAGTCAGCACTGAGGTTGGTCTGATATGGGTGGAGCGTCTCGTCGAACCATACATTGTTGCCTATCCGTGACCAGCCCATGCGGAGCGACCCCGTGAAGTGGTTGCTGTCGGTCTGCCCCACAGTCCAATGGTAGTCCATATAAGCCCGCCGGGTCTGTATTTTCTTGTAGCCCATGGTATCCCAGCGGTAGTTGTTGGACAGGTAGTGATGGAACAGCCACTGTGGTGCCTGTGCGTCCATCTCGGTAGCGATGCTGATGCGGCTGTGAGAGGCCTCATGGCTGACCGAGGCGACGCATTTCCAGTCGCCGTGTTCATATTCTCCCGCCATCATCCGTTCCGCACCCATTGAGAGGCGTTCATTGTTGAAACTTACAGTGGCATTGGCATAGCCGGCCATGTTACCCCAACGGGTATAGCGGTCGGCCATTGTCACGGAGCGCATTTGTGGTCGCAGGCCAACAGTGACCTTGAGCGGGTTGAGCCACCGATGGTCCATATAGGCGTCGTTGGTCCAGTAGAGTTGGGCAGTAAGGTTGTACGCCGTAGTGGAGTCGAACGTTTGGGAGGTGTCGGCATAGGCGATAGCATATCCTGTCGAATCCATGTCGATGTAGTTACGTCGCCATTTTGACAGCGATGCGTTGAGTCCCCATACACCAGAGTTCAGGCAATGGGGCTTGCGTGGCGACACGGTGTCGTATCCCACCTGTTCATAGCGTTGCAGATGCAGGGTGTCATAAATGATGGCAGCCGCGGTGCCGGAGGTGTCCTTGCGAGCCACAATGCTGTCGTGAGGCATCATGGCGTGGCGGGGAATCAGCTTGTCGAATTGGCGCACAGTGTTGAACGTCTGGTGAACAAAGAGGTCGTAGGTCCGCCATTGGTTGCTGGCACCGTATCGGTTCACCTCTATGCCGGAGCGAGTACTGGCGGTGCCGTCACGGAACTGCTGGTCGTCGACAATGCCTCCGTTTTCCTGCAGATATTCGTTCTTGCGGATGAATCCGGCTTGCAGCTGGTAGCGGGAGTCACGCGAGTAGTAGTTGGTTGTGGCATCAAGGTAATGGCTCTTTAGCGCACTTTGTGTGTACTCTCCATCGCGGCGTATAAGGTCATAGTCGAACGAAAAGTTCCATCGTGGAGTGATGTTCTGCGTATGCGTGATGTTGACCTGATGGTCCTTGTTGAGCGAGCTGGTGTATTGGAGCGCAGTGTAGGGGCGGCGCGTCTGGTAGAGGTCTACATCGGCGATGGTTTTACCGTATGCAGGGGTGACGAAACCCGTCAGCCACCCGAACGATGACGGGTTTCCTCCTCCAAACCACAACGATATATGCGGATGCCCTAGTCCGCCAGCCGAGAGATAGAATTGGTCGTTGAACGCATCCTGACGGTCGATGAATGACAACCCAGATGGCTCCAGCGTGGGCGGCTTTACCGACAGCACCTTGGGCAGGCCTGCATGCGAATGGAACATACGTACATACTCAATGAGTGCTGAATCGGTTTCTTCGGCATGGTCGTAGTCAATGCCTTGCGGCATGGTGTCCGTTTCGGTGGAGTCAATCTCCATGGGACGGAAACCATTGACATCAGTTTTTGCTTTGTCAGTACTGATTTTGTTTGTGTTGACTTTGATAGGTATGTTCGCATTGACGCGTCCCGTCCCTACATGCTGTGCCTGTGCTGTAACGCTGAACAGCAACAGGAGAAGTAGCAGATAGAATCGGGCGGTCATGGAACAATATGTTATTGGTGCAGGAAACGTTCCACATCGATGGCAGCCACGCATCCTCTGCCGGCGGCCACCACGGCTTGGCGATAGCGGGGGTCGCACACATCGCCAGCTGCAAAAACTCCAGGGACACTGGTGGCACAACTCGGATCCTGTACATGAATGTAGCCCTCCGCATCAAGTTCCAGCTGCCCGTTGAGAAAGTCGGTGTTGGGTTTATGTCCGATGGCGACAAAGAAACCAGCAATGTCGATATGCTTCATTTCGCCAGTCTTTACATTTTTAAGGTCGGCGCCAGTAACCCCATCGAGGTCGTTGCCGCATATCTCTTGTGTTACGCTGTTCCAGAGTACTTCGATTTTGGGGTTTTCGAGTACCTTGTGTTGCATGGCTTTGGATGCACGCAGCTCATCGCGGCGGACTATCTGGTATACTTTGTTGCATAGCGTGGCGAGGTAGCAGGCCTCTTCGCATGCCGTATCGCCGCCACCTACTACAGCGACATCAAGATTCTTGTAAAAATATCCGTCGCAAGTAGCGCAGGCCGACACTCCCTGACCATAGAGTCGTTTCTCGCTTTCCAATCCCAGCCAGCGAGCCGATGCTCCTGTGGCTATGATGACGGTTTCGGCTTCGATGGCGTTGCCGTTGTCGGCTTTGGCTTTGAATGGGCGGGATGATAGGTCTATTTCTGCGATAGCGCCAGTACGTATATCAGCCCCGAAACGCAAGGCCTGTTTGCGTAGGTCTGACATCATCTCTGTACCTCCGATGCCTTCAGGGTAACCGGGAAAGTTTTCTATCTCGGTGGTGATGGTGAGTTGGCCGCCGGGTTGCATGCCTTCGTACAATACAGGGTGCAGGTCGGCACGTCCGGTATAGATGGCTGCCGTATAGCCGGCAGGTCCAGAACCGATAATCAAGCAACGTGTGTGTTCCATGGGTTGTTTTTATTACTTAGAATTGATATGAAATACAGAAAGAGAGAAGTCGGTTGAAAGCCCCGCTGTTTTTGCGTACAATGCGGTATGCTCCGTTTTTTGTCTCGTTGACTGACAACAGGGAGTTGTAGTAGCGCACGCCTACGCCAATATGGGACGGAAACCGATATTGCAAATCAGCACAAAAAGGTAGGGGGTCGGTCTTCTTGTAGCGTTGCTCCACTTCAGGCAGTTCGGTGCCCGACTCTATGGCTCGTGCCTTTCCCAATACGGCAGGGGCGACACCGGCCCCAAGGCGTATTACAGCTCCGTCGTTGGTTCCGATATTATATGTCAGCAACAATGGCATCTCTATATATGTCAATGAGATGGTACGGTCGAGTCCCTTGACGTAGGCCCCCTTTTCGCTCACCCCTATTTCCACCAGCATACGCCAATTTCCTTGCCCTAAGGGAAACGTGGTGTTTGCTCCTACATTGTATCCCGCTTTATTGTAACTTCCGCTCTGGTCGCCGTCGATTTGGCAGAGATTGATGCCTCCCTTCACACTGAAATCAAAGGTCGACTGTGCGGCAACTTCTGTTATAAGAAGCATGATGGCTATGGCAGCGATGATGCGTTTCATGACTTATTGTTTTGACTGATTTTGGACACGATATCGGTAGTTGAAAAACCGGGCAAGAAGTCGATAGTAACGACTTGTCCGCCTTT
>CACXCY010000085.1 GCA_902766265.1 uncultured Bacteroidota bacterium | reverse complement strand
TTGAAATGTATTCTTCTTAATTTAATTGAAAAATCAACCATCTGTGACTATCAGAATGAGTTCTCTTACATGTCCTCGTCCCTTATTACGGTTACACTACTGGATGAATCTTGCCACTGCGGTTGCCGAAGAAGAAAAAGAGGCCGTAGGCGATGACGAGCAAGAAAGCAACAATTAAGGTATATAAGTTCTTGTCAGAAACCATGATGTAGCCGACATTGATAATCAGCTGGAGCAATGAATAGCCAGCAGAGACATAGAGGTGCGGCATCTTGAGGTCGTTGACCATAGTCTCATAGGCATGCTCGCGATGGGCGGCAAGGATGTTGCGGCCAGAGAGGAAACGTTTGGCGATGGTGAGGCCGCCGTCGGCAAGGAAGACGATGATGAGACAGAGACGGCTGACATTTATGCCCGAACCTGGAACAGACTGCACATAGCGGACGAGGAGGAAAAGGATGATTAGACCCATGGAGATGCTTCCTACATCGCCCGAGAAGCAGCGTGCCTTGGTGCGGAAATTGAAGAAGCCGAAGACGAGGATGGCTATCATAACGGTGGCTATGAATTCGGTCTCGATGAAGGAATCCCCGCCGAAGAGATTGAGATAGCCGAAGGTGCCCACGACGACAAGGGAATAGGCGGCGAGCATGCCGTTGATGCCGTCCATAAAGTTGTAGATGTTGAGGATGCCGGAGAAAACGATGACCAAAAGAACAATTTGCCAGATCTCAAGGGTGTTCACGTCGATCCAGATGCTGAAAAGCACAGCGAAGAGTTGGGCAAAGAGACGAAGCCACGCAGGGAGCTGGCGCAGATCGTCGATATAGCTGATAATAGCTAGAACACTGAGACCTATGAAGAAGTCGGGATAGGGAATGCCGTTGGTGAGTGAGTAGAACAGCATAGCGAGGTAGAAGATGATACCTGCGCCGAGTAGCACAACACGTTGGTGAGAGCTGCGCTCGTTGGGGCGGTCGACTATGTGGAACTTCTTGGCCACAAAGAAATAGAGCAGCTCGAGAGCGATGATTGCGGTGGTTGCAATGATATAATACATATCTTACCGTTTATATGTTTTAGAGTGCAAAAGTACATTTTTTTTTAAGCATATATGTTTTTTTTTGTATTTTTGCAGAGGAGTAAAAAAAATATTAGTACTGGACATATTGCACAATACACTATAAAACTGCAATATATTGAAAAAAGTAAACATTATGGATATCAAAGATATTCGTATTGCCGTTATTGGCCTAGGATATGTAGGTCTGCCTTTAGCGCGATTGTTTTCCACAAAGTTCCCCACGGTGGGCTACGACATGAACGCTGCACGTGTCGAAGCGTTGATGGGCGGCCATGATGCCACCTTGGAGGTGAACGACAACCTGCTGCAAGAGGCCATCAAGAAATACGGTTTCCGCTGCACGGCGAAGCTGGATGACATCAAAGACTGCAACTTCTACGTAGTGGCAGTACCTACGCCCGTGGACCGCAACAACAACCCTGACCTGACGCCCCTATACGGTGCCAGCGAGGTGGTGGGCAAGGTGATAGGTAAAGGTGACATAGTAGTGTACGAGTCGACGGTGTACCCCGGAGTGACCGAGGACGAGTGCATTCCCGTAGTGGAGAAGGTATCGGGGCTGAAATACAACTGTGACTTCTTCGCGGGATACAGTCCCGAGCGCATCAACCCAGGCGACAAGGTTCATACCGTTGAGAAGATACTTAAGATAACTTCGGGATCCACATCCGAAGTGGCAGAACTGATAGACAAGGTGTACAATGCGGTGCTCGTCAACGGCACGCACAAGGCACCGAGCATCAAAGTGGCCGAGGCCGCCAAAGTCATAGAGAATAGCCAGCGTGACATTAACATAGCATTCGTCAACGAGTTGTCGAAGATATTCACCCTTATAGGCATCGACACATATGATGTGCTGGAAGCGGCAGGCACCAAGTGGAACTTCATAAAGATGAATCCTGGACTGGTGGGGGGACACTGCATATCGGTAGACCCCTACTATCTGGCTCAATGTGCTCAGCGGCTGGGCTACAACCCTGAGATTATTCTTGCCGGACGCCGCATGAACGACGGCATGGGCGCATACGTGGCCGACCAGACCATTAAGCTTATGCTCAAGAAAGGTATACAGGTGCTCGGCTCCAAGATAATCATCATGGGTTTCACCTTCAAGGAGAACTGTCCTGATGTGCGCAACACGCGCGTGATAGACATCTACCATGCACTGGAAGAATATAGTGCCGACATCACGGTGTTCGACCCATGGGCCTCGCCAGAGAGGGTTAAACACGAATATGGTATTGACATCGTCAACGAGTTGCCCAAAGACAAATACAGCACCGCCATTGTGGCTGTGGCACACCGTCAGTTCCGCGAGATGGAGATAGACTTCGCCGCCCTGCTGGAGAAGAACCACGTGATATTCGACGTCAAGGCCATCATGCCGAGAGAACTTGTCGACGGAAGACTGTAAGCAATGAAAACCCTGTTTTGGGCATCTACAGCAATTGGCGCTGTCGTTTTGACACTGCTCATCTGTGCCAACAGACATGTTGGGTACTATGAGGCGGTTGCCATGTTTCGCCCAACACTTGTGGTTCAGGAAAGCAATACAAATGCCTGCTATTGGGCGAAGGAGATGCTGGGGGCGGACGAGTTTAGCAGGGTAACCTACAATGAGACGCACGACAAGCAGATATGCCTATATGCTTTTACGAAGGATAGTGCAAGCGCCATCGAGACAACGAATGAGATGGTTGACCTTGCTAAGGAGAGGTGCGCAGAGTACAATATTACGGTCGAAGTAACCCAAGAATCTCATATTGTCACGACGTCCTCGCCGAAACACTATATTCGCTACGCAGGGCTGTCGCTCATATTCTCATTCCTGATAACAGGTGCAATAGCAGCCGGAAAGTCTTTACGCAAAAAGAAGACCACATGACACTACAGGCCATAGACAAAACCCTTAGGCAATGGTATATGCCATTGATGATAGT
>CACXCY010000084.1 GCA_902766265.1 uncultured Bacteroidota bacterium | reverse complement strand
TTTCTGCCATCTCTGCGCTTTCTGCGGGACTTGTTCAACAATTCATGGTCAATTACATGGAAATTATATGTGAACATAAAACACAGATTGTCATATCTTCTTATACCTGTAGAGCGCGGGACTGGAAGATACTGAATATGTGAAATCTATTTTTGTCGTAAAAATTGTGTATTTTTGCGACAAAATAAAAACATAATATAATAATGCAAAGTATTGATGATAAGATATTAGCACGTATTCACGGAAGAGGTAGAGGTTGTGTGTTTTTCCCAACGAACTTCACATCATTCGGAGAGAGCAAGTCCGTTCTGAAAGCGCTGGAACGGCTCGTAAACAAAGGTGCCATAATCCGCGTTTCGAGAGGCATCTATTGCTACCCCAGGGTGGACAAACGGTGGGGACTTGGCGTTCAGCGCCCTACCTACGACGAAATTGCACAAGCCATTGCCCGACGCGACAAGGCAAGAATCGCGCCCACTGGCGCCCAAGCCCTCAACATGCTGGGGCTCTCGGAGCAGGTGCCGATGAACGCTGTCTACCTCACCGACGGCTCCGCAAGAAAGATACGCCTTGATGGCGACAGGGGCATCCTCTTCCGCCACACAGCACCCAAGAACCTCGCCTTCTCCAACAATCTCGCCATGCTCATCACTTTTGCTTTGAAAGAGATAGGTGCCGACAAGGTTACTGCCGATCAAGAGAGGGCCATTGCCTGCTTACTGCAGAACGAAACGAAAGAGGATGTTATGGCCGACCTCGCCCTGATGCCGGGATGGATTGGCATGATTGTGAGGAGGGCCTATGAAAAATAGATTTGCGACACTTGCCGATGAGGAAAAGCGAATGCTTTTCGCTATGGCTTCGGAACAGACGAAACTGGCGGTTCAAGTTATTGAGAAAGACTGGTGGGTCACAATAGTGCTGCGGTTGCTTTCGCAGTCTTCCTGTGCCGCCCATCTGAGTTTCAAGGGCGGCACGTCGCTAAGCAAAGCTTGGGGGCTGATTGACCGCTTCAGTGAGGATGCCGACCTCGCGCTGGACCATTCCTTTTTCGGCATCGACAGCACCAGTCGAAGCCAACGTCTGAAACTACGCAAGACAAGCCGTCGATTCGTTACCGAGACACTCTCGTCGGATCTGAACGATGCGCTCGGTGAGCTTGGATGCAGCGGCTATACCGTCGAACCCGTAACGAGGGTACAAGACAAGGAGATTGACGGAGACAAAGATCCCACGGTAATACAGGTGAGATACAAGAGCATGTATCCGCCCCTACTGTCATACCTGCAACCGGCGGTGAAGATAGAGATTAGTTGCCTGTCGATGAAAGATCCTATCGCGCCGAAGAACATATCCTCTTGGGTTTCGCAATGCATACCTGCGCTGGAGAAAGACGACGCCTTTGTGATAAACACCGTATTACCCACCAGGACATTTCTGGAGAAGGCATTCTTGCTGAATGAAGAATATCAGCGGGAGCGCCCTCGCAGTTTCCGCATGAGCCGGCACCTCTACGACCTTGAGCGAATCATGGATACGGAATATGGCCTGTCGGCATTGTCAGACATGACGTTGTATCGGTCGATTGTTCAGCACCGACGGGAATGTTATTGTCTGAAATATGTGGACTACGACAGCAATGACCCAGACAGAATACAAATATGTCCTCCAGACAATCTCCTGCATGAGTGGCGTGCGGATTATGAGGCCATGCAGAAATCCTTCATCTATGGCAATAGCTTGCCGTTTGACGGTTTGATAGACAGAATACGTATTCTTCAGGAGCGTTTCCGGAAGCAATAGTGCTTATGGATACAATCCAATCAGGGCTTTCCCATAGTTATCCGTCAAGGAACACTGATGAGGAGAACTGCACCCGCTGATTCATGGCCAACTGCATGGAAATTTGTGTGAACATAAAACACGAATGGCCATGTGGATGAGTGAACACGAATTGCCATGTAATTGTTCATATAATTTTAGTCGCGTATATGTGTCCCGCAGAAATAGCAGAAAATGCAGAAAACACCGCGATGAGAGTATCTGCCATTTCTGCGTTTTCTGCGAGAATTATATCATATCATCTGCAATCAATTCATAATCAACACATGACACTTTTCGTGCGGATACCAAACACGGGGTATCCTATCTTCTTGGAATTGACCATGATATGGTCTACTGGTTTTGCTCCCCTTTTGCTCTTCTTTTTCTCCCCTTTTGGGTGACTCTAATGTAACAGTAAGGTGACAGTATGGCAACCGTATGCTGACTGCCCCTTGGAACTTGCTTCGCTATACTTATAATATGGGCAAGATGAAATCCACTCCCTGCGTCGAACTGGGAGGCATCAACGGCAACTGCGTCAATCTTACCGGTTGGTGCCAACGGTGATGGCGAAACGCTGCTTGAGTCGGAGGATGACGCCGAAAACGAAATCCGTCTTGCGGCAGTCGGGGTCGTAGTAAGCCGTAGCGTCGAGGACGAAGGTGAGCGCCTCAAACTCATGCTCGTAGTCGGCGGTGACGGTAATCATGTGACGCTCGGGAGCACAGAAGGCGGTATCGAACCACGAGACGCTTTGGTACATATAACTTCCGCGTGCCGACTGGTAGTGATGGCCATACCAATAGCCGACGCCCAACTCGAAACGATGTCCTGCGGCGAGGGGCTCCTGCCACCACGACTGGGCCGATTGCGAAGAGAAGCCAAATATAAGCTGCGGATGGCATCCCCAGCCGTGGGTGAAAGCGGTGTGCGGCTCGGGAGATTTGTTCTGAAAGAAATAGAACGGCATATCGGCACGCAGCACGGCGCGGTCGGCCACAGGCAGCTGCGCCTTGATGCCGAGATGCTCGTTGAAGATCGTCTCGATGCAGGTGTCGAGCGTGGAGAACTGCCCTCCCCTATGGCTGCCGAGAAACGAGAACGGCACCGAGAGATACCAGCGGTCCTGCTCTTCGCCCAGCGGCACCCACTCGTGACGCGACCCCAGGGAGAAGCGCTCCTGGTCGGGGGTCCACGGCTCGAGGAAATGCTCCCAGTTGAGCCACGTGTCGCTCCGCCACCGCCGTGTGGTGGTGCGCAGCTGAAGTCCATCCTCCTTATAGTCGAAGAACCAACGTTCCGGGTCGTACATCGGCTCTCCCAAGAGATGGGCGGTGCTGCCCTCGATAGTGCCCATGGTGAGCGTAATCCAGGGGCGAGGGGTATAGTCGATAGCGAACACGGGCTCGGCCTTCCATAGACCTTCCGTGCCTGCCACTCCCGTCAGCATAACGCCGCCGCGAAGGGTCGTCCGGGCGTTGGCACGATAGCGCAACAGAGGCGTGAACCTAAAACCACAGGCGGTGTAACCTTTGACATAGGGCAGGAAAAACTCGGCGTCGCGCAGGAATGTGACAGCATCCAAGTCGAACGCCAGACGGTCGGTCGACGAAACATCTGCGCGACGCTGCGATGCTTCCGCATCGGAGGTCTGTGCCGACAGCGGCACAGCTGGCAACAAGGCCAACAGAATGACCAGTAAGATTTTGTGGTTCATCATTGGAATCAACCTTCTTAACCGTGAAGACATATTACTTCGAAGAGAGCTCTTTTAAGGCCAACCGCACAGTCTTCTCCACATCGTCGCCGCGGAGGTCGCGCGCCAAGATAGTGCCGTCGGGAGCTATGAGCATGATGTGCGGAATGCCGTTGATGCCATAGATTTCGCAAGCGTTACCATCGACATTGTCCAGCAACTGCGGATATTCAATACCGAGGTCAGCAACGGCCTTGCGATGCGCTTCGGGCTTGTCGCTCACAGCGATACCCACCACCACCAGCCCCTGGGGAGCGTATGTGTTGTGTATGCGAATCAGGTTGTCGGCAATCTCGCGACGGCAAGGGCCGCACCAAGAAGCCCAAAAATCAACCAAAGCCAGGTGCCCGTCAATCATATCGCTGAGCATAGCCGTCTGTCCTGTGGCGAAGTCGGTGCCTTTAATGTCCACATAATGTTGTCCTGCGACAGGACTTTTGGTTTGCAAGGATTTAAGACGTTCCTGCGTGGGTAGGAAATTGCGAGCCGTCGCACTCTTGTCGGCGAGGAAACTATCCAGGTCACTGTAAGTGGCCATCTGCAAGGCAACGGTATAGACAGCCAAAGCGCCCAACACATTGTCCTTGTTTGGCTCATACAATTTCAAGGAGAGCACCCGCTCGTCGGCCATCGCCAGGGTGGCGATACTGTCGTAGCAACGCTTCACCTCGCGACGTTCCGCCTCGGTGGCAGCGCGTGCATACATCACCTGACAATCCTGCAACTGGCGCTGGCGCAGCTTGATCTGAGGGTCGTTGCGATAGCCGTACAATCCGTCGTTCAGCGGGGTGCCCGACAGCGAATCGCTGAAAATGTCGTAATAGACGTTGCCCGGCTCCACTATGCAAAGCCCTTGGCAATACTGCCCGTTGTCGTTAGCTTCGCTGGCGATATATCCAATATAGGGCACATCAACGGTGCTGACAAAAGTAAATTCGCCGTTTTTCAGCACCGTCGAATCCACCGGCTCGGTGGTGACATAGTCATAGAGATAGATTTTCTTGCCTTCGAAACCGTCGGCAATCAGTCGACCGTTGACGACGCACTTGTTTTTGCCGCCACAGGAAGCAAGCAGAAGGACAGCCAATGCCGGCAAAAGAATGTGTGATAACTTCATTATGTAGGGTTTTATCTTCGTTTAGGATTTGCAAAAGTACACAAAAAAACGAATGTACAAGATGCCGTATCTGGAAGCAAGTAGGAATATCGAATGAGGCACTCGGCTTTTACCCTTATTATCAATATTATGCAATACAATATAAAAATATGTTTTGCCAAGTCGAAAAAAAAAGCTACCTTTGCAGAAATTTACCCAGCACAATGGGGCTATGGATATTTTACTCTATAGTACGCACATATAGACAAAAAACAGTAAACCCTATGTATACGGATACTACCAAATTCATCGGCGAAGGCCTTACTTATGACGACGTACTGCTCGTCCCCGCTTACTCTGACGTACTTCCCCGCGAAGTAAAAGTCAATTCCCGTTTTTCACGCAACATCACGGTTAACATGCCCCTCGTGTCGGCAGCGATGGACACCGTCACAGAAGCCAAGATGGCTATCGGTATGGCGCAGGAAGGCGGCATAGGCGTGTTGCACAAAAACATGTCGATAGAACGTCAAGCCAACGAAGTGCTGAAAGTGAAGCGCTGCGAGAACGGCATGATTGCCGACCCGCTGACGCTCACCAAAGACGCGCTGGTGAAGGACGCCGTCAACCTGATGTATGAATACGGCATCGGCGGCATTCCTATCGTCGATGACAAACGGATGCTCATCGGTATGGTGACCAGCCGCGACCTGCGCTTCGAGCACAACATGAGCCGTCCCTTGAGCGAAATCATGATTACCGACCTTATCACCACTCACGAGGGCACCACCTTCGAAGAGGCCACCGACATACTGCAGCAGCACAAAATCGAGAAGCTTCCCGTGGTGAGCAAGGACGGACGCTTCGTGGGTTTGATTACCTATCGGGACATCATGAACAGCAAAGAACGCCCCAACGCTTGCAAGGACAGCAAAGGCCGTCTACGCGTGGCTGCCGGCGTGGGCATCACCCCCGATATGATGGACCGCGTCGAAGCTCTGGTCAAAGCAGGTGCCGACGCCATTGTGATAGACACCGCCCACGGGCACTCCATCCGCGTGGTGGAAGCACTCAAAAACGTCAAAGCCAAATTCCCGGAAGTGGACGTGGTGGTAGGTAACATAGCCACCGGCGAAGCCGCCATCATGCTGGCTGAAGCAGGCGCCGACGCCATCAAGGTAGGTATCGGTCCCGGAAGCATCTGCTCCACACGCATCATCGCCGGCATCGGCGTACCCCAACTCACGGCCGTGTGCGAAGTGGCAGGGGCGCTGAAACAAAAAGGATACGATGTACCCGTTATCGCCGATGGTGGCATACGCTACAGCGGCGACATAGTGAAAGCCATTGCCGCAGGTGCCGACACCGTGATGATTGGATCGCTGGTGGCAGGTGTTGACGAGGCACCCGGTGAGACCATCATCTTCGAAGGACGAAAATTCAAATCGTATCGCGGCATGGGCTCGCTCGAAGCCATGCAATGCGGCTCCAAAGACCGCTATTTCCAAGACAAAGAGACGGACGCCAAGAAGTTGGTGCCCGAAGGTGTGGTGGGACGCGTACCTTACAAAGGCACGCTCAACGAAGTCCTCTTCCAACTGGTAGGCGGACTTAGAGCTGGTATGGGATACACCGGCTCCAGGGACATCGGAAACCTGAAACAGGCCAAATTTGTTCGCATCACCGCTGCTGGACGCACCGAGAGCCACCCGCACGACATCACCATCACCCGCGAAGCCCCTAACTACTCACGATAGCCAACAAAAATCACATAGCCAACAGACAAAAGCTTATGAAACTTATCTCCCGCATCCTCACCGCCGTTCTCCTGCTGTCGCTCGGCATGAACGCTACAGCACAAAACTCTAACGACCCTGTCATCTTTGAGATCGGCAACCAGAAGATACTCAAATCGGAATTCATGAAAGAATTCCTCAAATCCATAGGCAAGGACCCCAGCGCCGCCCCGACAGCATGCACCTACGAGAAACGCAAAGCATTGGAGGACTACGTCGATGTGTATGTGAACTTCCGCGCCAAGCTGGCTGATGCCTACGCCATGCGTCTTGACACCCTCTATTCGTTGCGTAAAGAGCTGAAGGGATACCGAACCGAACTGGCGGCACCCTATCTGATAGACTCTGCCACGATGGAAAAGGTGCTCCGCGAAGCATACGACCGCAACCATTACGCCATCCACGCATCGCATATCCTCATCAGGATTGACCGCAACACCGACACCATAGAGGCCTACAGAAAGGCCATGGAGGTGTATAACAAAGCTGTGAGCGGCGAAGACTTTGCCACTCTGGCGGTCACCTACTCTGACGACCCGTCGGCTAAAGGACTCCTGGGAGGCGAAGGCGAATCGGCAAACAAAGGCAACAAGGGAGATTTAGGAAACTTCACAGTATTCAACATGGTTTATCCTTTTGAAAACGGTGCCTACAACACCGCTCCCGGACAGATTTCCAAACCCATCCGTTCCACCTACGGATACCACATCATCAAGGTGCACGACAAGATTCCCTATTTCGGGAAATCGACCATCCAGCACATCTGGATTCGCGACGACGGAAAAAGCACATACCCTGAATTCAAAGCCAAAGAGGCCTACCAAAGGATGAAAGACGGCGAGTCTTTTGCTCAAATATGCAAAAACTACAGCGACGACCGTTCTTCGATGGACAACGGAGGTTTGCTCCCCGACCTGGATATGTCGCAGATGCCTGCCGAATACCTCAAAGCTATCAGCAACACTCCGATGGGTGAATATTGCGAGCCCTTCCACACCTCGTTTGGCTGGCACATCGTCAAGGTGGTGAAAAAAGAGACCATTCCCTCCTACGAAAACATGGTGCCTTTCTACAAACAGCGTCTGAGCCGCGATACACGCAACAACGCCCCCAAAGAGGCATACGCCAAACAATGCAAGGAACGTTATGGCTTCACCGACTTCACCAAGATGTATGAAAAGCAAGCCGTTAAAACCAAAAGCGGAAAGAAGGTTCAACCATCCAAACAGCCGAAGGTTTATCTGGCTTCACTCGACAACGCCATTGCCGCAATGAACGACTCCATCTACCACAACAAATGGCGCTACCGCGCAAGCATGGTCACCGACACACGCCCTCTCTGCCTGATAGACGACAAAGAATACACCACTGCCGACTTTCTGAAATATATGGAATCGCACCAAACCACGATGCGCGACAAATCCAACATACCCACCCTTATCAATACACGATATGAGGAATTTACCGACGACATGGCACTCGGCGTCGCTGACAAGAATCTGGAAAAAGAGAATGCCGAATTCCGTGATTTAATCAACGAATACCGAAGTGGCCTGATGATATTCTCCTATACGGACAGGATGGTGTGGTCGAAAGCCATCAAAGACACCACCGGTTTGAAAGAGTTCTACGAGAGAGAGAGTAAAAAACGTAGTCTTGACAATCCCGAAGACGAGCCCTATTTCTGGAATACCCGTGCCCAGGTAAAGACTGTGACCGTGAGCGACAGCGCCGCGTTGCCGCCTGCCAAAGCCATCAAAATCATCAACAAATGCCAAAAGAAAGGCATTGACAATCTGGGATTACAGAGCCAGCTGGCTGAAGCTGCAACCAAGAAAGACACAACCAACAAAGTCGTGAAGGTCGATCCAGTCACGGTGGAAGAGGGCAACCAGAATCTGCTGGCCAAGAACGAATGGAAACCAGCCACCTATGTGCATCCCAATCAAAAAGGATATACCATCCTTGTCGTAGAGAAAATCATCGACCCGTGCCTTAAATCGGTAATGGAAGCCCGCGGTTACTACATCAACGACTACCAAAACTATCTGGATGCCGAACTAATCAAGACGCTACGCCAGAAATACAACGTTGTCATCCATCAAGACGTGGTTGATGAAATAACCTACTAAACCCGACGCCTCCCATGTCAGCAAAATATGTTCTGTTCGTCGTATTGGGAACATTTTTAGCGTTCTGCTCATGCCATCACAACAATGACAATGTGGTGGCTCGCGCTTACAACAACTATCTGTACAAGTCGGACCTCGAAGGTCTCGTGGTTGAAGGAATGACACCAGAAGACAGTGTCGCCATCGTAAACAACTACATCAACCAATGGGTGCAGCAGATGGTAGTGTTAGAGAAAGCCAAACGCAATATCAACAACACTTTCGAGAAAGAACTGCAGAACTACAAGAACAGTCTTATCACCTACGAATACGAATGTCATATTGTTGACCAATTGCTTGACACCTCTGTCAGCGGACAAGAGATAGAGGATTACTACAACGCCAACAAAGACAATTTCACTCTCGGAACCAGCATCATCCGATGCTATTACATCAAGATAGACAAGAATGCCCCGCAGGCAAACAAGCTCGAAAAGCTGGTTAAAAAGAGTAAACCCAGCGACAACGAGATTTCCGAGATAGAACGGCTGGCCCTGGTGTATGGTGCAGACTGCTCGCTCGACAGAGAAAAATGGATTCCTCTCTCGCAGCTTCAGACATTCATGCCCGTAGAAATCTACAATGATGCCCGATTCCTGCGCGACAACAAGACCATTACCGTTTCAGACGACAAATATCTCTATCTTGCACGCATACTGGACTACACCACCGAAAACCAAATATCCCCTCTGGATTACGAACACGACAATATCAAAGCTATCATTCTCAACCGTCGCAAGATTGACATCATCAAAAATATGCAGCGCGACCTGCTTAAGAAAGCCAACGAAAAAGGCGAAATAGAAATCCGATAATCTGAAAGTCGAATGAATACAAGAAAAATCGTCATACTTTTCATCGCACTTACTGCGCTATGCAACACTGCCAAATCTCAACACGAGGTGGTGGTTGACCAAGTAGTGGCCGTCGTTGGAAAAAACATCATCAAACTCTCCGACATCGAAAACAGTTATATCCAGATACGTCGTCAACAGGGCTACGCCAACGCCAAAGAAAACCGTTGCCAACTATTGGAAGGTATGCTTCTAAGCAAGCTCCTCGTCCACAAAGGAGAGGTTGACAGTGTCGAGGTGTCCGATGATGAAGTGGAACAGCAGGTGCAGTATTACCTCAAAAACTATATAAGGCAATACGGCAGCAAAGAAGCCATGTACCAAGCCACCGGTCACACATACGACGACCTGCACGACATATACTTCGACCTCCTAAAGGATAAATTGCTCAGCCAACGGGTAGAATACAATTTGACAGAGCACGTCAAAGTGACCCCTGGCGAGGTGACGGCATACTACAACCAAATACCCAAGGATAGTCTACCAGAAATGTCCGACGAATATGAGTTCTCGGAGATTGTACTCAATCCATCCATCACCGAGGCCGAACGCGAGCGGGTGCGTTTTGAGTTGGCCCAATTAAGGGAACGAATCCTAAAAGGAGAGCGCTTTGATATGCTCGCCACACTCTACTCCGAAGATCCCGTATCAGCAAAAAAAGGTGGTGAACTCGGATTTTTCACCCGCGGCGACATGGTGGGAGAATTCGAAGCCGCCGCGTTTGCCCTCAAACCTGGAGAAGTGTCGCCCATCATCGAAACCAACTATGGGTTCCACATCATTCAGCTGATTGAACGCCGTGGTAACAGCATCAACGCTCGTCACATCCTACTTGCCCCTAAAGTTTCATCCTCAGACATGCTCAAAGCCCGAATGCTTCTCGACAGCATCGCCAATCAGATACGCTTGGGAAACATCACCTTTGAGGATGCCGCTCGCCAATTTTCCGAAGGTGCCACCAAACAACAAGGCGGAATAGTGGCCAATCCCTACACGGGCAACAATCGTTTCAGCAAAGAGGTAGCCAAGGAACTCTTCCCCACCATACCGCTTGCCTCCATGAAAGTGGGTGACATCAGCAACGCCACTGCAAAAAAGAATGAAGAGAACAAAGACGTATACTACATCCTCAAACTGACCAAGAAGATAGATGCCCACAAAGCCAATCTTACCGACGACTACGATAAACTATATAACGCCACCCTTGAGAAAGCCAAGAACGAGAAGGTACGCGCTTGGGCGCAGAAAATGATACAAAACACATACATTCGCATCTGTGACGACTACAAAGACTGCGAATTTGAGTTGAACTGGATTAAATAGTACCAACTCATCAACATACACACGAGCATTACAATGAACGATATCGAAACCATCAATACCCTTGTAGGGAAGTATCAGACGCTGAAAGATGAAATCAGCAAGATTATCGTAGGACAGAACGCTGCCGTCGAAAGCTTGCTACTATCCATCTTCTCGGGCGGGCACTGCCTGCTGGTAGGGGTTCCCGGGCTGGCAAAGACACTCATGGTAAACACCCTTTCCAAAGCCCTGGGACTTGAGTTCAGCCGTATCCAATTCACGCCCGACCTCATGCCCTCTGACATCATCGGTTCCGAGATTCTAGACGAAAACCGTCATTTCCGTTTCGTAAAGGGTCCCGTCTTTGCCAACATTGTATTAGCCGATGAAATCAACCGCACCCCTCCCAAGACACAAGCAGCCCTACTGGAAGCCATGCAGGAGAAAAGCGTCACCGTGTCGGGAAACACTTACCGTTTGTCCGAACCATTCTTCGTACTGGCTACCCAAAACCCCATCGAGCAAGAAGGCACCTACCCGCTGCCCGAAGCCCAGTTGGACCGTTTTATGCTAAACGTAAAACTTGACTACCCTTCGTTTGAGGAAGAGATGAATATAGTGAAGACAACTACGGTTGAACGCTCATCTGAGATACAAGAAGTTCTTTCAGCAAACGATATTACTAACTACCAGTCTGTAATTCGCAAGCTTGCTGTACCCGACAACGTATGCGAATATGCTGTGCGCCTCGTAGCACGCACCCGCACATCGGATGAGAACGAGTTAGCCAAGAAGTACATCTCTTGGGGTGCTGGCCCACGCGCATCCCAATATCTAATCATTGGTGCCAAGACCTATGCGGCTTTACACGGCAAGTTCTCTCCCGATATAGAAGATGTCCAAGCCGTAGCCAAGGAGGTACTCCGCCACCGCATCGTACGCAACTACTACGCTGAAGCAGAAGGCATCTCCACCGACAGCATTATCGAACAATTAATAGCCACCCGATAATTATGAAGAAGATTCTTTTAGCAATTATCCTAATGTCCGGCATATCGGTCTATGCCCAAACAGGTATCTACATTCCCAGCGCCAAGCCCGTCCGCAACATGAAGCTGGCACTACAAAACCCCGAAACATTTTGCCTGCTCATCCAATACGATGGCAATGACACCACTTTCTCACTGGGAGACCTGGATCTTTTGGACTCCGCTTTCGCCATAGCGTTCGACTACAACAACCCGAAACTCTACGCCATGGTCATCGAAGGATATGGTGATACCAACGAACGGATAACGCAAGCACGCGTTGACAAAGCATACAATTATTTCGCCCACCGTTGTCACGCCCCCTTCCCCATCCGCTACGCCACCAACCAGATTCATTGCTCCTGCATGGGCGACACTACCGAACTGCTGCGCTATGAGGTGCCGGTAGACCGTCGATCCTACGACTGCCGTAATCTGCCAGACAGTCGGAAAGTACTCAACAAGACTATCAATCTCAGCAACTGCATCCTCATCACCTTCAAGAACAATCCCGATGAATGCATAGGCATGTCGCGCGGCTGCTATGTACCTGGACAAGACACCACCATCCACGGTTACTATGCCTCAGTATATATGAAGAAAGGAGCGCTGCGCTCCGTAACTAACACAAAGGACACCTGCCCGTCGGCATTGTTCTCCATTGAGGAACACCTCGACTACAAAGAGGTCATCGAACGCTACTTCCTCGTACCCCACAAAAAACAGGTTATCCTTCAGGTCGGCTACATTGTACTCCATAGCAATCTCTCACGTCATTACGGCGAATGCAGTCAAGAACTAACCGACTCCATCTTTGTCCGCTTCCCTGTAACGCAGGAACAATGGGACAACAAATTGCGCATCTTCGGAAAGAAATACAGTGAGAAAGGGGTAGAATACAAGTCCCTCTCCTCCAAAAAAGTAGCAGGGAAGATATCTATCAACATGCAGGCCGGCATCAACGTAACCCAGCTTGACACTATCTTTCTCGGCAAACGCATCCAACCCGAGGAATTAAGCGACTACTTCTACGAAGTGAAGACAGACATGGAAGAGGGTTCCTTCACCGTAGGAAAGAAGCACTATAAGGCCTACCGTCTCGACAAACACGGCAACTACGAAATACGCAAGGCCCTGCGCCCACTGCTACGCATCGTGGAAGACCAAGATGAAGAGATTGAACCCGACGATGCTCCATCCAAAGACGGCAAAAACGCCGATGAAGAAATAGAATAGAACATTATTTATTTCCGCCACCATAACCTAACCGCACTAGTCCAATGGCATACCTACAGACCGATGTGACCAAGGTCACCACCCACATCCTACAGAACATGAAACAGCATGGCGAAAAGATAGCCATGCTTACAGCATACGATTACTCTATGGCCCGGCTGCTTGACAGCACAAAGATTGACATCGTGCTGGTGGGCGACTCCGCCGCCAACGTGATGGACGGCTACCAGACCACACTGCCTATCACCCTCGACGAGATGATATTCTACGGTGCCTCAGTTGTACGCGCCATCAAGCGTGCCCTTGTGGTTGTCGATATGCCTTTTGGCACATACCAAGGCAACTCAAAACTGGCACTGGCATCCGCCATACGCATCATGAAAGAGACCGGTGCCGATGCCATCAAACTTGAAGGCGGTGAGGAGGTACTCGAATCCATCACTCGCATCCTTACTGCCGGCATTCCCGTTATGGGACATCTGGGCCTCACACCGCAAAGCATCAACAAATTCGGCACTTATGCCGTACGCGCCACCGAAGAGTCGGAAGCCGAACGACTTGTGCACGACGCCCATGTGCTTGAAGAAGCAGGTTGCTTCGCCATTGTATTGGAGAAAATACCAGCAAAACTGGCCGAACGGGTGACCAACGAAATCAAGATACCTACTATCGGCATTGGTGCAGGTAGCGCCGTAGACGGACAAGTGCTTGTGTTGCAAGACATGCTGGGTATCACACAACAATTCACCCCACGCTATCTGCGTCTTTACGGTACTTTCGGCGAGGACATACGCAATGCTGTTAAAAAGTATATTGACGACGTCAAGTCAGTCAACTTCCCCAATGAACGGGAACAATACTGATGGATAAGGCCTACGATTCCTGCCAACGGCAGGCCATCAGCGCCACCGGAGGGTACTATCTAGTATTGGCACCGCCGGGCTGCGGAAAAACCGACATTCTTGCGGAACGTATCGTTCACGCCTATAAAGATGGCGTGCCTTTCGATCAGATGCTCTGCCTCACATTCACTAACCGCGCATCAAAAGGTATGCGACAACGCATTGCTGAACGCGTAGGTGAGGATGCGCGGCGACTCTTTGTCGGCAACGTGCATCATTTCTGCTCCACTTTTCTACGGCAATACAGTCTCATTCCCGAAAACGCCAGCATTATCGATGAGGACGACCAATCCGACATCCTGCAATACTTCGACGACCACTTCTTTCTGACACGACACGGCCAGATTGACCGTTCCAGAGTCAAAGAAATCAATGACCTCGATGCCTATATCACACAGCGACGATTCGGGCAGCCCGATAAGGTGCTATACAGTCGCGAGGGATTTGACGAATACTATACCATTGCCGAGAATGCCGGATTTGATGCCGACCATGTCCCCGACAGTGACCGTTGCAAGCGTGTGCGATACACGCTACTCTACCAACGATACAAAGCCGAACGCAACGTTATTGACTTCACCGACCTTTTGGTACTGGCATACGAGCACTTGCGCAGCCGACAATATCCCACGTACCGCTGGATACAAGTGGACGAGGTTCAGGACCTCAACGCACTGCAGTCCGCTATCATTGATGCCCTCACCGCTTCGGAGGACTACACCGTCATGTACCTCGGCGATGAGCAGCAGGCCATATTCTCTTTCCTTGGTGCCAAACTGAGCCGCCTCGACACACTACGCCAACGCTGCCAAGGGCACATCCTGTCGCTTCAACAGAACTACAGGTCGCCCGAACGGCTGCTGAAAGTCTTCAATACCTATGCCCGCGAGATTCTGCACGTGCAACCCGAACTCCTTCCACGACCCGACCCGACGAAAGAGAACTGTTCCCACGACCTAATACTGGCCCACTCCGATACCGCCGACGATGAGATGCAACGGCTCCTGCGCATGACCAACTACTATCTGGGCTTCCACGATGAACGGTTGGCCGTCCTCGTGCCCACCAACGCTATGGCTGACCGCGTGAGCCAGCTGCTGTCGCAACACGACATCGACCACTTCAAGGTCTCGGGGACCGATATGTTCAAGAGTGCGTCCTATAAAACGCTTGCATCTCTGTTCAGCGTGGCCGTCAATGAGTTTAACTCCATTGCCTGGGTACGGTTGCTTCATGGCATCGGTGCCGTGAGTCGTCTCATGGACGCCCGCGACCTGACAGCCGCGCTGCGTCAACAGATGATGACGCCCTCCGACATCCTCGACGGAGAACCCTACACCGCCGCCTTTCTGCAACGCTACGAACATGGCGACCTTGTCCTTTTTGACACCGAAACAACAGGCCTCGACGTGGCCAACGACGACATCGTACAGATAGCCGCCTTCAAACTGCATAACGGCAAAAAGGTGGAGGGCAGCGATTTCAATATCATCCTCGAAACACAGCGGAGCATCCCCTCCCATCTGGGCAGCATCGTCAATCCCCTGGTGGAGGAATATGCCAGCCGACCGCATGTCCCGCGCCAGGAAGGGCTTGAGATGTTCCTCGAATATATCGGCGATCTGCCCGTTGTGGGACACAATGTCACCTACGACCGGCTCATACTGCAGCACAATGTGCAACGCGACCTGGGACGGCACCTGACGCTTGACGCCTATGACACCCTGCGCCTCATCAAATGCGTGGAGCCCACGCTCTACCGCTACAAGCTGGCCTACCTTGTCGACCAACTGCATCTCGTCGGACAAAACTCCCACCTGGCCAACGAAGACATCGAGGCCACCCACTCGCTGATAGAATACTGTTGCAGAAAGATACGCCCCGCCGTGGAGCGGCAACGGGAATTTCTCGACACCAAGCGCATCCAGCACATCAAGACGCGGATGCAGATACTCACCCCGCTGCTGCGCCGTCTGCAAGGGGCTATCACCGACCCGTCCGCGGAGACGACCATCGCGGGGCTCATTGCCGACACCTACCAAACGCTGGTGCAGCAAGGGCTTATCGACCCGCTGGGCGAGAAGTTCGACATCTTCCTCCGCTATGTCAAGAGCGAATGGGACCGCCGCGACAACGGGGAAAGCGTCTTCGACCAGATAGAGGCGCACATCGGCAGTATGACGGCGTCCATCAACGAAGG
>CACXCY010000083.1 GCA_902766265.1 uncultured Bacteroidota bacterium | reverse complement strand
GACATCAGCCAACTGCCGTCGGGCAACTACAACCTGGTGGTCGAAGTGCGCAACAAGCACAATGAACTACTGCTATTCAAGAAGACCCCGTTCATACGCTCCAATCCCTCAATAGAGCAACCCACGCTGTCAGCAGGTGCAGCCACATTCGCTGGTCAGATTACCGATGAAAACCTGCTCAACTACTACATTGACGCCCTCTACCCCATCGCCACCGAACGTGAGAAGCAGTATGCCGACAAGATAGTGAAACAACCGGGGAAGATGGAAGAGAAACAAACCTTTTTCTACAACTTCTGGACCACACGCAACAAACTGAACCCCGAAAGTGCCTGGCGCGAATACCGCGAACGTCTGGATTATGTGGCAGCACATTTCAGCTATCCGCGCACCGAGGGCTACAAGACCGACCGCGGTCGCATATACCTGCAATACGGCGCACCCAGCTTTGTGCGCGACGAAAAGAACTTTGTCTCCAACCGCTACCTGGGTTCCGGAACCAATATGCGTCAAAACATCACGGGAGAGCGCCCCACAGACAACTCTCTGGGACAGATTTATTACTTGCCCTATCAGTTGTGGCGCTACAACCAGCTGCCCGGCGACGACATCAACCGCGTGTTCCTTTTCTGGGATGAATTCCGTTCGGGCTACTACAAGCTCCTCAACTCCAACGCCAAAGGCGAGGTACGCGACCCCAAATGGGAGCAGCGGCTGAGCCAACAACAGTTAAACGAGGATGTGAAAGGCGAAGTAGGCGAACAATTTGAACGAGGATACTGAACGACAAGATAACGTACTGGCGTGAACTGGATTCTATACTACTGCATACTGACCCCGTTGTCATGGTTGCCGATGTGGATGCTTTATCTATTGTCGGACCTGACATATCTGGTAGTCTACCATCTGCTACACTACCGCAGAAAGATTGCACGCCAGAACTTGTACAATTCCTTCCCCGAAAAGAGCAAGCAAGAAATCATCCAAATCGAACGGCGATACTACCGTCATTTGGCCGACTTATTAGCTGAAGCGCTCTACGGCCTGCGAGCCACCCCCCAACAGGTGCTCAAACACTATAAAGTGGTGAACCGCGAAGTAATTAACAAATATTACGAGAAAGGGCAGAGCGTGATATTGATGTCTGCACACTACAACAATTGGGAATACATGGTACTCTCCATTAATTTCCAGTTGCTGCATCATGGCATCGGCGTGGGCAAGCCGCTTAACAACAAGAAATTCGGGCAGTATCTGACACAGGCCCGCATCCGCTACGGCGACGAAGTGGTGGACCAAACCAACGTCCGGCAAGTGATGGAGTACTATCACCGATATCGCGTACCTTGCGCCTACATGATGCTTTCCGACCAGTCGCCCAGCAATCCAAAGAAGAGTTTCTGGACACATTTCCTCAACCAAGAGACGGCCTTTCTCTACGGCAGCGAGCATTTTGCACGCAAATACAACTACCCCGTGCTGTTCTACGAGGTGAAGAAAGTGCGCCGGGGATATTACGAGATTGAAATCAGCGAGCTCTGCAGCGACCCATCCCGCCTGCCGGAAGGAGCCATAACCCAGCTCTACGTCCAACGGCTTGAAGACATCATCCGCCGTCAACCCGAATACTGGCTGTGGACACACCGCCGTTGGAAATTGAAAAAGAACAAACAATAACAAGACACACTTGAAGACAGCTGTTATCATACTCAACTGGAACGGCAGAAAGATGCTGGAAAAGTTCCTTCCCTCCGTGACACGCTACACCCACGGGGACAACGAGGTCGTGATTGCCGACAATGGATCGACCGACGACTCGCTGGACTTCTTATCCAAGGCCTACCCCACCCTGCGCGTCATCCGTATGGACAAGAACTACGGATTTGCAGAAGGATACAACCGTGCATGCAGCGCAGTGGAAGCCGACTACTATGTGTTGCTCAACGACGATGTGGAGGTAACCGAAGGGTGGATAGAACCTGTCATCGAGCAGATGGAACAAGACCCCAAGATTGCCATTGCACAGCCCAAACTGCTGATGTACGACCAACGCGACACCTTTGAATATGCAGGCGGCGCCGGAGGATTCATCGACAAATACGGATATCCTTTCTGCCGCGGACGGATGTTCAACACGCTCGAAAAAGACCACGGACAGTACGACAGCCCCTGCGAGATATTCTGGGGCACAGGAGCAGCCATGTTCGTCAAAGCGGCCGTATGGAAAGAGTTGGGCGGTTTGGACGGCGAATTCTTCGCCCACATGGAGGAGATTGACTTCTGTTGGCGCGCCAAGAACCAAGGATACAAAGCCGTCTACTGCCCGCAATCGGTGGTATATCATGTGGGTGGCGGCACGCTGCCCAAATCGTCGCCCCACAAAACATACCTCAATTTCCGCAACAACATGGCGTTGCTCTACAAGAACCTGCCCCAACGTCGCCGCTGCTGGGTTATCACGCTACGCATGGTGCTCGACATCGTGGCCGGCATGAAATTCATTGCCGAGGGGCATCCTAAAGAATTTACCGCGGTGCTCAAAGCCCATCGCGACTACCGCCGTTGGAAACCTGCCCTCAAGAAACGCCGTGCGCTGCTCAATCCTCACGAGGTGAGTTGTATCTACCAAGGGCACCTGCTGCTGGATTACTACATAAAAGGCCGAAAAAAGTTCGCCGACCTCGACACAAGCCGCTTTAGCCACCAACAGTAAAACACCAAAACACGTAAACAACATAATACTGCAACAATATCATCATGGAACGAAAAGTCAGAGTAAGATTTGCGCCGAGCCCCACGGGCCCACTCCATATCGGCGGCGTACGCACCGCACTGTACAACTACCTATTCGCTCGTCAGCACGGCGGCGAAATGGTACTCCGTATCGAAGACACCGACCAGACACGCTTTGTGCCTGGTGCAGAGGACTACATCATCGAAGCCCTCGACTGGCTGGGAATCAAGTTTGACGAAGGTGTACACATCGGAGGTCCCTACGGCCCCTATCGCCAAAGCGACCGCAAAGCCATGTATCGCCAGTATGCCGAACAACTGCTGCGCGACGGATGGGCATACTACGCTTTCGACAAGCCCGAAGCCCTCGATGCCAAACGCAAGGAGTACGAGGCACAGAAAAAGACTTTCCAATACGACTGCAACACCCGTGGCGAGATGGAGAACTCCCTCAGTCTGCCCGCCGACGAGGTGCAGCGTCGCCTACAGAGCGGCGAGCAATATGTGGTGCGCTTCAAATTTCCGTCCAACACCGACATCACCGTGCACGACCTAATACGCGGAGATGTGACAATGAATTCCAACCTCCTCGACGACAAGGTAATCTTCAAGAGCGACGGCATGCCCACCTATCATCTTGCCAACATCGTCGACGACCACACGATGAAGATTTCGCACGTTATCCGCGGCGAGGAATGGCTGCCGTCGGCACCGCTCCACGTCATGCTCTACCGCGCCTTTGGCTGGGAAGACAGCATGCCCCGGTTCGCTCACCTGCCGCTATTGCTCAAGCCCGAAGGCAACGGTAAACTTAGCAAACGCGACGGCGACCGCTTGGGATTCCCCGTGTTCCCCCTCGACTGGCACGATCCCAAGAGCGGCGAACTCTCGTCGGGTTACCGCGAACGCGGCTACTTCCCTGAAGCGGTGGTCAACATCCTCGCCATGCTGGGATGGAATCCCGGTACGGAACAGGAGATTTTCAGCATGGACGAACTGATTCAGGCGTTCAGCATAGAGCATGTCAGCAAAAGCGGCGCCAAATTCAACGTGGAGAAAGCCAAATGGTTCAACCACGAATATATGCAGATGCAAGACGACGAGTCCGTGGCGAAAATGTTTGAACCCATACTGGAGGAACACGGCATACATGCCGACCACGCCTATGTGGTGAAAGTGTGCGGCATGATGAAAGAACGCATCAGCTTCATCAGCGAGATGTGGGACCAGACCTCCTATTTCTTCACAGCCCCCACCGCCTATGAACCCGCAGCCGTCAAGAAACGCTGGAAACCGGGAATGACCACCCACATCAACAAAATCATCGACATACTCAACACACAGCCCTTTGAGTACGATGCATTGCACAAAGCCATCCTCGACGAATACATTGTAGGCAACCAACTCAACATGGGACAAATCATGAACTCCTTCCGACTGGCCGTCGTGGGCGACACCAAGGGACCCGATATGCTCACCCTCGTCATGGTCATAGGCAAAGAAGAGACCCTGAGCCGCCTGAAACGTGCCGTCGAGGTGATTGGCGAACCAGCAGCAGAATAAACAAACATAATACAATAACAACCATGGAAATTATCCAAGACCTGAACAAACCTGTCGACGACAACACGCTCGACACCAACGAAATTCGTGACGAAATTGTCATCAATTCCAACCCCAAGGCCCCTGAGCCCAAGAATGCATCCGAAGAGCCAGAGAAGTCCTGTGGCTGCCAACACGATGAACCGACGGAGAAGAAATGCTGCTGTCTGTGCAACTCGAACATCCTGTCGCTCGTGGCACTGGTCGGCGTCATCATTCTTTTCATCCTCTTCTTATGCACCAAAGGCCACAAAAGCGCACCTGCAGCCCCCATCGCTCAGACGGAGAACGGCCTCACCATCGCCTATGTGGACACCGACTCGCTGATGGCCAAATACCAGTATGCCATCGATGTCACCAAGGAATTGGAG
>CACXCY010000082.1 GCA_902766265.1 uncultured Bacteroidota bacterium | reverse complement strand
TGACGATGATGCGGAAGCGGTTTTTCTGGGCAGCCTTGAGTTGCTCCTCGAGGTCGGCCATATCGGCATTGGCATAGCGGTAGCGCTGTGCCTTGCAGAGACGCACGCCGTCGATGATGGAGGCATGGTTGAGGGCGTCGCTGATGATGGCATCCTCTTCGGTCAGCAGGGGTTCGAACACGCCGCCGTTGGCGTCAAAGCAGGCAGCGTAGAGGATGGTGTCTTCGGTGCCGAAGAACTCGGCAATCTTCTTCTCCAACTGCTTGTGCAGGTCCTGGCAGCCGCAGATAAAGCGGACAGAGGCCATGCCGTAGCCACGGGCGTCCATGCCTTTCTTGGCAGCGGCGATGAGTTCAGGATTGTCGGCCAAGCCCAGGTAGTTGTTGGCGCAGAAGTTGAGGCACTTCTTGCCCTTTACCATGATTTCGGCACCCTGGGGGCTCTCGATGATGCGTTCTTCTTTGTAGAGACCGTCGGCCTTGATTTGTGCCAACGTACTCTGTAAGTGTTCTTGAAATCTGTTGTACATGATGGATTTATTTTAGGTTTTGTTATGCAGTTTTATAGCGACCGAACACGCTATCTTTCAAATCTTACCGCACACTTCCCCCGTGGTGTCCGTGTCTTTTCAGTGTTGCAAAAATACAAAAAATACAAAATATAACAAAAAAAGTAAAGAGGCACATCGCGGCGGCGTGCGGCCGAAACGACGTACCTCGTTGACCCTGAGTGCATCCGTACCCCGACAAATACCTATAGGGAAGTCATCCAGAGACCGTGCAGGTTGCAGTATTCATAGGCCGCCACGGCTTCGTCGCCCGGTGCCAGCAGGAATTGGCTTGCAGGCGTCTCGCCAGGTTTCAGGTAGTGAACCTGCACCCCCTTGCGGGTTTGTAGGGCTATCCACATGATATAGTGGTTCTCCACCGAGGGATGCTCCACGCTGCCCACGCGGACGGTGACCATGTTGCCCTCACGGGTCACGGCAGGCACATGCTTCTCGCCTGCTCCGTCGTTGGTGTTGGGAGTGAGCAGTTCCATGGGCTCACCGCAGCAGACCACGTTGACACCGCTGTTGTTCAGATGGGTGATGATGTTGCCGCAATGTTTGCAGCGGAAGAATTGAAGTTCCATAGATGGTGTGTTTTTAGGGTTAGTAACGTTGACAATATAAACGGAGAATAGCGTATAATATTGTTTCCTTTACAATTGTTTCGTCATAGGACGGAGAGAGAGGTGTCCCTGCTGCGGCTCCGCCTCGACGCCGAAGGCCGTGCGGATATTGTCGGGCGCAAGCACCTCTGATGTCGCGCCGTGGGCGAGAATGCCCTTGTCGTGGAGCAGCAGCGCCTGCGGACAGTACTGCAACGCCAGGTTGAGGTCGTGCACCACAAGCAGGATGGTTTTGTGCTCGCGGGCGTTAATGTCGCAGAGCAGTTCCATAATGTCGAACTGATGGGCAATGTCGAGATTGGAGGTGGGCTCGTCGAGCAGTATGATAGGTGTGCTCTGCGCCAAGGCACGGGCTATCATGACGCGCTGCAGTTCTCCGCCGCTCATCTCGTGGGGGCGGGAGAAGCGCAGATGCCATGTGTTGGTGTGGCGCATACATTGTTCCACAATGTCCCAATCTGCTTGCGACTCGTTCTGCAAGCGACGTTGGTAGGGGTTGCGCCCCATGAGTACCGTCTCGAAGCCCGAGAACTCGAAGTCCGTCTGCGCGTGCTGACGCACAAAGGCGATGCGTTGTGCCAACTCGCGGGCAGAGAAGGAGGCGATAGGGCGTTCGGTTGCCTCGCCGCCCGAAGGGGAGATATTCACTTCGCCGCTGTTGGGCGTCAGCAGTCCCGCGATGCAGCGCAGCAAGGTCGTCTTGCCGCAGCCGTTGGCTCCCAAGATGGCGTAGAAGTCGCCCTCTCCGACATGGAAATTGATGTCGTGGAGAATCTGCTTTTCGCCAAAGCAGCAGGACAGGTGCGACAGAGTGATCATGGGCGGTGGGGTTATATGCGTTTCTTGTTTTTATAGAGCAGATAGATGAACAGCGGGGCGCCCACCAAGGCGGTAAGACTCCCCACGGGCAGTTCGCTGGGTTGGAGCACCGTGCGTGCCAGCGTGTCGCACATCAGCATGAACAGCCCTCCCACAAAGATGGAGTAGGGCACCACCCTACGGTTGTCGGGGCCTGTCACCAGTCGCACGCAGTGGGGCACCACGAGTCCCACAAAGCCGATGACGCCGCAGGATGATACGGCAAAGGCCACCATCAGCGTCGTGAAGAACAGTAGGCGGCGTTTCACCTTCTCGACCTCCACGCCGAGTCCTTGGGCGGTCTCGCTGCCTGCCAGCAGCAGGTTAAGGTCTTTGCTGTGGTAGAGCACCATGAAGACTCCTGCCAGCGTCACTGGGGCTACAAGTGCCACGTCGAACCATGAGCTTGAGGCGAAACTGCCCATCGTCCAGAAAATGATGCTCTCCATCTTGTCGTGGTGCAGCACCATGAGGAACGATATGACGGCGGTGATGAGGAATGTGAGGCATACGCCCGTGAGCAGCAAGGTGGTGGTGTGCATGCGATTGCCGATGGAGGCGATGCGGTAGATGAACAGCACGGTGAGCAGGGCGGTGAGCAGGGCGCAACTGCCTATGCCCCAGAGGTAGGCCTGCAGTCCTGCGATGATGGCGATGGCTGCGCCCAGCGATGCGCCCGACGAGATGCCGAGCACATAGGGGTCGGTGAGTGGGTTGCGAAACACGGACTGATAGGCGGCGCCGCACACCGACAGGGTGGCTCCCACCATGACGCTTAGCACGATGCGGGGCATCCGCAGTTGCCAGAATATGGGCGAATGCCACATCTCCTGCCACGTGAAGCGCACTACTCCCATCATGGAACACCCCACCATGGCTGCCAGCAGCAGCACGGCAAGCAGCAGCACGGCGACGGGGCGCTTCATCGGTTTGTGTCTGTTAGCGGTCATGCAGTGGTAAGGAGTGTTTCGGTTTGGGGATGGCTGGTTTTGAGGTTCTTCCCACGGGGCTTATCCCAGCAGGTCGGTCATGGTGAAGTAGCCGTGTTTGCCGTGGAGGAATTCGGCGGCGAGGACGGCACCCAGGGCGAGCCCTTGGCGGCTCTTGGCGCGGTGACTGAGAAAGATGGTGTCGACAGGGCCGTCGTACACCACCGTGTGGGTGCCTGGTTCCTCGGCCTGACGCACCGAGAGAACGGGAATGGTGTCGGCGGGCAGGGAGGATCTGTCGGTGGGCTGCACGCTCTTCTGACGGTCCACTTGGTTGTCGGCGCCTATCCATAGTTCCCCGTTCTGTATCCAACGGCTCTTGTGCTCCAGTCGGTCAATGGTGTCGTTGGCCAGGGTAATGGCTGTGCCGCTGGGAGCGTCGAGTTTGTGCACATGGTGTGTCTCGGCGATGGAGACGGAGTACTCCGTGCGGCCGTTCATCAGTTGTGCCAGCCGTCGGTTGAGGTCGAACATGATGTTCATGCCGATACTGAAATTGGAGGCCACAAAGAGCGCCTGGTTGCGCTTTTGGCATTCGGCCACCATCTCGTCCAGACGGTCGTACCAGCCCGTTGTGCCCACCACCACAGGCAGGTTCAAGTCGAAACATTTGTGGATATTCTCCACGGCGGTGGAGGGCATGGAGAAGTCGATGGCGACGTCGCAGCGGCCCAGGTCGGCTCTGCGGGCGTCCCACTCAGCGCCGTTGTCGATGGCGGCCACCATCTCGTGACCACGCTCAACGGCCACTTGCTCAACGGCTTTGCCCATTTTTCCGTATCCAAGTAGTGCTATTTTCATGGTTGCAAAAATACGAAAAAGTTCCGATTATCCCTCGGTGAGGTGCCACGGATGCTTCTCCAAGGGTCTGCCTATGGTCTTCCTATGGTTCGCCATGGGGGTTCCGAGGCCGCACCTCTGAGTTACCTCTGAGTCACCTCTGAGTTGCCTCTGAGGATCCTCTGAGTTTTTGCATCACTGTCTGAGTTTGGGCGCCGCTCACCGAAGGCGGCAACCCTGGCGGGTGTCGCGCCGTTCCAGTTCTTTCTCCACCAGCACGGGGATTTCCTCGTTACGTATCAGGCGGCCGTCGGCGCGGCGCCAGCTGCGTTCGGGGACGGCTTGGTAGCGCGGCGGCACCTCTCCGGCGAAGCGCTCCACCACCAAGTCGGGGCGCAGCCGCTCCAGCAGGTCGCACACCAGCGCGATATAGTCGGGCTGCGTGAAGCCCGTGGGCAGCGCCGCCGCCTCGCGCTCCAGCGGGGTGCCCTTGAGGATTTGCAGTTGGTGGAACTTCACGGTGTCGAAGGGCAGCGCGTTGATAACAGCGGCGGCGTTGAGCATCATGTCGCGCGTCTCGCCGGGCAGCCCCAAGATGAAATGTCCGCCCACGTGGATGCCCCGTTGTGCGGTGGCCTCGACGGCGCGGCGCGTGCAGGCGAAGTCGTGGCCGCGGTGCACCCTCGCCAACGTGGCGTCGTACACGCTCTCCACGCCGTATTCCACCGCCACATAGCATCGCCGTGCCAGCGAGGCGATATAGTCCAGTTTCTCGTCGTCCACGCAGTCGGGGCGCGTGCCGATGACCAGGCCTGCCACCTTGGGGTGTGCCAGCGCCTCCCCGTAGCGTTGCCTGAGCACCTCGAGGGGAGCGTAGGTGTTGGAATAGGCCTGGAAATAGGCCAGGTAGCGCAGCGGCTTGTGGTAGCGCCACTCGTGGAACAGGATGCCCTCCTCTATCTGTTGGGCAATGGGTTTGGGCTGCGGTGCCGCGTCGGCCATGCGCAGGTAGGAGGGCGTGAAAGCGTCGTTGTTGCAGAAGGTGCAGCCCCCTGTGGAAATCCGCCCGTCGCGGTTGGGACAAGTGAAGCCCGCATCGATGGACAGTTTCTGTACCCGCCCGCCGAAGAGGTCGCGGAAATATTGCGAATAGGAACGGTAGCGCATAGCGCCTACGGGACCAAAATGTCGACGATGTGGCGGCATTGGATGTCAATGCCCTCCTTGTCAATGTAGGACTGCATGTGCATCAGGCAGGTGGGCTCGGTGGAGACGATATACTGGGCACCGGCGCGCACGTAGGCGTCCACCTTCTGGCGCACCATCTCGGTGGAGATGGGCTCGAAGTAGTTGGCAAAACTGCCGCCATAGCCGCAGCACACGCCGCCGTCCGTCACCTCGACGAGCTCCAGACCGCCGATGGCGCGCAGCAGCTGTCGCGGCTCCTCCTTCAGACCGTAGTCGTGCAGCGTGCGGCAGTGGTCCATAAACGCCACGCGGTAGGGAAACTCGACGCCTTCGGGCGTATAGTGCATCACGTTGACGAGGAAATCGGTTATGTCGCACAGTTTGTCGATGAATTTCGGGAACTTGTTGTGGCGCGACGAGTTGCGGAACAGGTCTTCGAAGTTCTTCTTCATGTAGGCCACACAGCCGCTGCTGCAGGTCACCACATAGTCGAAGGGGTCGAACATGTCAATCATCCGCTCGCCCAGCAGGCGTGCGCTTTCGCGGTCGCCGTTCATATAGAGTTCCTGCCCGCAGCAGGTTTGCTCCACGGGGTAGACGCACTCGCACCCTATCCGCTCCAGCAAGCCGACCATGTTTTTGCCCGTCTGCACCGAAAATTGGTCGATGCAGCAGGGAATAAATATACCAACCGTCAATCTGTTAGCCGCCATGATAAAAGATTTTTAGCACTTTAGAAATAAAGTGCAAATATACGAAGTTTTTTGGTATTTTTGCAAAAACAATTTCCCGTCGCCAGGCGACGTAGCAAAAAAACGTTTCATGGACCTCCACCTCTTGGCCATCGCCGTTCTTCCCGTCATCGTCCTCTCCGTCTATATCTATATCAAGGACCGCAACGAGAAGGAGCCCCTTGGCATGCTGCTCAAGGCATTCTTCTTCGGCGCCCTGTGCATCCTCCCCGCCATCCTGATGGAGCAATTTCTCCAGATGTTCGACCCCGGCATGCCTGTCGTCAGCGGCATCTATACCGGATATGTGGTGGCCGGATGCAGCGAGGAACTCTGCAAGTTGCTTTTCCTCGCCCTCGCCGTGTGGCGTAGCCGCCACTTCAACGAGTATTTCGACGGCATCGTCTACGCCACCTACGTCTCCTTGGGCTTCGCCTGTTTCGAGAATATCGGCTATGTCTTCGGGCAGGAGGAATATTTCGCCGCCATGACCACCGGCACCGTGCGAGCCCTGCTCTCCGTGCCCGGCCATTTCCTCTTCGGCGTCGCCATGGGCTACTATTTCGCCCTGGCCAAGTTCCACCCCGACCGCCGCGCGGGCAACCTCCTGCTGGCCTTCATTGTGCCCATGCTGCTGCACGGCACTTTCGACGCCTTGCTGATGATTCCACAAAGCATGGGCGACAGCGCCCCCATGTCGGGCGTGCTGTTCATCGTCTTCCTCTGGTTCGACATCAAGCTGTGGAAGATAGGCACCCGTCGGCTGCGCAAACTCCAAGCCCTCTCCGACCAGCAAGCCGCCGAACGGCAGGACGATGACCCCTACGACGGTGGCTACGGCTACGACGGCAACGGTGGCGCTTACGATTATGACGACGATAGCGACCCCGATGACTATGATTACGATGACAGCGGCGACACTTATGATGAGGACGACTACGACAGCGACTATGACGACGATTCCCCCTTCCCGCACCGCGACCGTCCCTTCGACAACATCGACTGGAGCCACTAATCCCTTATCGCGACCATAATTCACGGATAATTCACGGCAATTCGTGTATGATGCTCACACGAATCCCCATGTGGATATGATGCATCAAAATAGCGGCATTATGACCTGTCGACGGCCGTGATGCGTTCCATAAGGCGGTTGCAAATGCACTAATTTTCAGCGATAACAAAAATAAATTTTGTCGAATAAAAAAAAGTGTGTACTTTTGCAACCTCATTTGAGACGGGGTATTAGCTCAGGTGGCTAGAGCGTTTGACTGGCAGTCAAAAGGTCATGAGTTCGACTCTCATATACTCCACGGAAAGAGGTTTTTGCAAACCTCTTTTTTATTTTATAACGTATAAAACCAGTGTTTTATAAAGCATGTTTCAATTGCTGTTTCGAGATAACAAGTAGCAGTATTTGCCCCTCTTTACCTATTTCTATCACGCGAATTTTAGGGTCAACTCCCATATCATTGCTATTACATTCAAGAAAATTTGCATTTTTGTATTTTCTCTTGAATGTAATGGAATGAACTATCTGCAATTTCGAGAACAAATGGTACTGGCGTTTTTTCTGACTTAACAAAGTGTTATTAACAAAATGTTAATCCAATCCATTGCACAGATACCGATGTGATTGCCGGGATAGTGATGTAGCCAAGGGGGAAGGATGTGGAGTGGGCTATCGCAGGTGCATCTCCAGCGCAAACAGGGCGTCGCGGAGGGCGTCAATCTCGCCGATGGGCGAGGTGGCGAACGAGAAATCGGGTGGCACGGCTATCCCCTGTTGTTGACAGAAAGAGACAAACTCGGCGTTGTTGGAGGTGCCCGGAGTCAGCTGCGTTTTGAGGTACTGCAGGATACGGAGGCCGTCAACACGCTCGTGGCAGGCATGGACAAAGAGGTCGCGTGTCTTGAAGTTCTTGCGCAGCGGTTCCCAGAGATTGTCGGTGTCCAGCTGTTGGCGTAGGAAGGCGCTCATGGGAGTCTCCTCATCGGTGTCGTAGAGATGCGGCATCATTTTGAAGGTCTCCCGAACGGCAGCGAATGCGGCGTGGGGATAGAAAGGGTAGCCGCATTCCATATCGCCGCCAGTATCATAAGTGCAGACACCCTGTGCGACGGCAGGTCCTGTGCCGAAAGGCACACGGTGGGAGATGCGTCCCTGTGGCCGCACACACTCTTCGAGTTTCCGCCCTACGATGCCCGTTTTGGCAAATTTCTGCAACAGATAGAAATCTTCCCCGCCTTGCAACGGCGTGATGCCGCCCACTCTGCGGTAGGCGTGTGCAGAGAACACCATGGCCGACCCCAGCGCGCTGAAAGCGTAGGGGTTGCCGATGAGCAGGAGATTGATGAGGTAGTGCCGCATATAGCATTCGTAGCGGAGCAGGGCGCGGTCCTGCAGCTCGTCGCCGTTGAGCGGATGGTAATAGGGTACGCTGAGGGCCGACCACTCGGGGTGGCGGTTCATAGCGTGAAGCACCGCCTCCAGATAGGTCGGGGAGAACTCGGTGTCGGCATCCATGCTGACGATGAGTTCCTCCTCCGATTGCTCGCTGACGATGGCGTTGAAGAGCTCCTTGCGTGCCCACCCCACGCCCTTGCGCTTGCCGCTCCATCCGCAGCCGGGAGAGGAGCGGTCGATGAGGTGCAGATCCAAATCGTTCACCTCGCCCAGCAGACGCAGCGTCTCTTGGTTTTCTTCGAAAGTTTCGGAACGGTCGGTTTCGGGTTGGTTGACGCAGCAGTAGACGCTGAAATCGCGATGCCGTTGTTCGCGCAGCTGGCGCAGCATCATGGGCAGATTGGCCAACTCGGCCATCATTGGGATAGCCACCGACACATGCGAGTAGCTCACCGCCTGACGATTTTTAGTATCTTTCCCTCCACTCGCAGCAGATAGAACCCCTGTGGCAACGACGACAAATCAACGGCTCCGTCAGCGGCTGTGGTCGAGAGCACCGTGCGTCCAAAGCCGTCGCACACCTGAATCGCCACATCGGGAGCAACGTTTTCCAGACAAACCCTGCCTCCGGTGGGATTGGGATAAGCCGTGAAGGATGCCGACGCCGTTACGGCAGAAATCGCTTCGCCGCTGGGCAGATGGTGGATTTCCTTGATATAGTTGACGAGTGGGCGCTGCAGGAATTGCCAGTAGGCGTCCAACTGCTCGGAGGACAGCAACTTCCGCACAGCCACCTCCATGGTCATCTCCAGGCAGTTGTGCACCACGTTCACATAATCCTGGCGTCCGTTGCTGATGACGTACCAGTCGCCGCCACAGATGTAGCCCTTGCGGTTCTCGCTACGGAAATGGGTGTTGTCGACGGCACGGCTGGTGTCGATAAAGCGTTGGCACACCTCTTGCCACCAGCGGGCCTGCGGGTGGATTCTCTCTTGCGAGGTGAACGAATCCCACGGATAATTCAGCACTTCCGCTCCGCTGTGCAGATTGGCGCTCAGCCGGAAGTTGTGGGCTCCGAGGTAGTTTATCATGGCGGTGTTCTCCACCTGCTCAGGGTACAGCGGCGCCGTGCCGAAAGGATCGGGGTAGTTACGGTTGAGGTCTATGTTGTTGGCGTTGTAGCGTTGGGCATCTCCGATGTTGTCGTTGCCGCCAATGTAGGTGCCGTCGGGGTTGGACAGAGGGTTGATGTAAATCTGCGTGGTGTTGAGCAGGCGCGTGTATTCGGCGTTGGTGCCGTAGCCGTGCAGCAGAGTATCGATGAGGCGCAGCATCAGATAGTATCCGCACACCTCGTCGCCATGCATGGTGGAGGAATAGAAAAACTGCGGTTTGTAGGTATCATCGAGCGACTCAAAGTTGTTCAGCACAGCGCAAAGTATCAGGCGGTTCTGAACGGAGCGGCCGATGGTGTCGATGCGGCATAGGGTAGGGAAGGAGTCGGCCAGCTGCTGCATCATCGCCAGATAGGTTTCGTAGGTCGGGTAGCGGTTCCATTCGCGCATCTGGTCGACGGAGGTGGCCATCAGCAAGCTCTTGGGTGGCTCTGCGGGCACTGTCGTGGTGTAGTTGTAGCCGAGGGCTGCCAGCGCGGCAAGTTCCTCGGGGTTGGCGTAGGCGGTAATGTGCGTGCCCTCCACGCGGTCGATGGACACCGTGCGCGAGATGAGCGGCAACCGGCTGCGGTCGGGTTCGTCGAACTGGATGCACACCTGCCCTCTCACCAGCAGGGAGCAGCATAGCAACAGGATGACGGCGGCTTTTTTCATGGCAACGGAAGGGTTACGCCGGAATGTCTCAGCAGCCGGCAAAGGTGAAGAAATTATTGGCAAAGAAGTTCCACAGCATCACGATGCCGGTGGCGCAGACTTTGGAGAACCAGAAGTTCCATTTGAGCTTGTCGTTGAGCAGCCATATCGTCAGCGTGTTGATGCCCAAGCCCACCAGCGACACACCGAAGAATTTGAGGTATTCCACGCCCACCTGCGTCGAGGTGCTCTGCCAAGTCCAGATGCGGTTGAGGATATAGTTGCTCGTGGCCGCCAGGGTGAACCCGATGGCGTTGGCAACAAGTTTCTTGATTTTGAGTATTTCCTTGCAGAGATAGGTGACGCCAAAATCTATCACCGTTCCCGACAACCCGACCACGCCGAACTTGAGGAACCTCAGTATATAGAATTTCAGCATGTGCTAGAAAGTCTTCTCTTCCTGGGTGTGGATGATGCCCGTCTTGCGGATGCGCTGCGGGTTATTGGCGTTCTTAGGTTTGCTGATACGGGGACCTGGTTTCTTGACGCGGGGGAGATACTTCACATCGCCCGCCTCGTTGACCTCGAGGCCGTACACCTTCTCGGTGTCGATGTTGCATTTGATGTGCCAATAGTGTCCGCAGCCGCCCTCGGTCAGCACGATGTCGCGTCCCAACTTGCCTTTCAGCGACTCGTCCCAGATAAAGTTGACCCAGATGATGCGGTAGCCGTGCACATCGGTGAAACCTACATATTGGCGTTCGTATTTGCGTATATGCTCGTCGATGATGGGGCAGCGGCCCTCCTGGTTCTCATGGTTGCGGTTGAGGTATGCCAGGTTTTTTTGAATCAGTTTCTCGGCCTTGGCGATGTCGGTATCGTCAGGGGTATAGCGTCCGTCCTGGCTCTCCACAGTCACGTCAACCTCCCAGTCGTTGGGGAAAGCATAGCCGTGATAGTTGCTTCCGGTGATCTCCATAAACTTCCATGTGCCGTCGGGCGACTGCTGTTCCTGTGCTTGCGTGAGTGCGCATGTTGCCATGAGTACGGCCAAAAGTGTAGCGATTCTTTTCATATATACACTGGTTTTGAAGATGCAAAAGTACGCATAAATTCCGTACCTGTGCAAACTTTTTACCACACCATAACGCAATTGTTTGGAAAATAGTATGCTGTTGCCACAAGTTTTAAAAAAATCGATTAAAACACGCCATTCAAAAAGTTTTGCTATATTTGCATTTCGTAAAAAAAACACCCGCGAACGTCCCTCAATGGCAAAAAAACGCTATGATACAAGACGTTCAACTATTTTGCATAAAACAAATAAACTTTAATAGCTATGAACAAATTCGTATCTGTACAGCAGGCAGCTGAAAAAATTCACGACGGCATGACCGTGATGGTCGGCGGTTTTCTTGGTGTGGGCAACCCCATCGCTCTCATCGACGCCCTCGTTGAAAAAGGCGTGAAGGACTTGACCATTATCTGCAACGACACCGCCTATCCCGAAGTGGGCGTCGGCAAACTCATCACCAACCGTCAGGTGAAAAAACTTATCGCCACCCATATCGGAACCAACAACAATACCATCGACCAGATGAACGCCGGCGAGCTCCAGGTCGAGCTCAGTCCCCAGGGCACCCTCGCCGAGCGCATCCGCGCCGCTGGTGCAGGCCTCGGTGGCGTTCTCACACAGACAGGCCTCGGTACCGTGGTCGAAAACGGCAAGCAGAAAATCACCATCGACGGCAAAGAGTACCTCCTCGAACTCCCCGTCCACGCCGATGTGGCCATTATCGGTGCCAACATCTGCGACGAAACCGGCAACCTCGTCTATAAGGGCACCTCGCAGAACTTCTGCCCCATGATGGCCACCGCTGCCGACACCGTTATCGTCGAGCCACAGGAAATCGTCAAAGCCGGCGAAATTGCCCCCGAACTCGTCAAGACCCCCGGCATCTTCGTCGACTTCATTATCAAGAAATAAGCGGCAAGCTCCCATCTTGTCATTACATCACAACTAAAAACAATCACACATGGCAGTAAAATCTATGCTCCGCCTCCGCATGAGCGCCAAGGACGCCCACTACGGCGGCAATCTCGTCGACGGCGCCCACATGCTCCATCTCTTTGGCGACGTGGCCACCGAGCTCCTCATCATCCAGGACGGCGACGAAGGCCTCTTCTGCGCCTACGACATGGTCGAATTCAAAGCCCCCGTCTACGCCGGCGACTATATTGAAGCTTACGGCGAGATTACCCACGTGGGCAACACCTCCCGCACGATGAAATTCGAGGCCTACAAAGTCATCAAGACCCGCCCCGACATCAGCGACTCCGCAGCCGACGTCCTCGAGGAGAAAATCCTTGTCTGCCGCGCCACCGGCACCTGCGTCACCCCCGCACAATGCCAGCGCAAGAACGTCACCGCCAAGAAAGCAGCTGCCAAGAAGGCCGTTGCCAAAAAGGTAGCCCCTGCAAAGAAAGCCACCAAGGCAAGAAAGAAATAATCGCGGCGCGACAAGCAAGCATTAGCCAAGAAGGTGCCCCCCAACGGAGCACCTTTTTTGTTGTTGTACCCCATGAGAGTCCCGCCGAAAGAGCAGCAACGGCAGCAAGAAAACATCTGCGCTTTCCGCCATTTCAGTGGGAGCCCCACTCCGCAACCAAAATTAATGGATAATTATATGGCCATTCGTGTCTAACTACCCACACGGTCATTCGCGTTTGGGTCCATATGAATTTCCATGTAATTGACCATGAATTAATTTGCCTCAATACAGCCCTTGGGTCGTGAATCTCCATCTGCCTGCCAGAAGACCCCTGAACCATCCCCACGGCAACACGGGAAAATATGAACATAGGTTCGTGAGCCGATGAACATATGTTCGTTGGCCAATGAACCTAT
>CACXCY010000081.1 GCA_902766265.1 uncultured Bacteroidota bacterium | reverse complement strand
CGCACCCCTACTATTGCGTCTTGGCACGCACCCTGCACGCGCGTGGCCCATATATAATATAATGTATAACGGCACATGTGCGCGCGCAGTGACCGCTCTGCGCAGGTTGACATAGTAATGTGAACGTGTTGACATAGTAATGTGAACACGCTGACATAGTAATGTGAAAATGTTCACATAGTAATGTGAAGGCGTTCACATAGTAATCTCAATTTTTCCACATCACATACTAAAGCAGCTCACATCACGTTATCAAGGTGCACAGAGTGGGCTCTGCGTGCGCTTTGGGTGCACTCTCATCACGGACAAATCACCTATATATCACATTATGGCATACTACAGGAAACGCAAATCGGCCCTTACGGGGCTGTGGACACCGATGGCGGTGTCGGCACAGATGGTTGACGAGAGATACATTGCCGAGCTTATCGGCCAGCGGTCGACGGTGCATGCCGCCGACATTGCCGCCGTGCTCACGGCTCTGCCCGAGGTCATCGGCGAGGCGCTGGCCGACGGATTCTCGGTGCAGCTGGGGCGTCTCGGCTCGTTCAACCTCGTGGTCGAATGCAAGAAGACCGGCGTGGCCACGCCCGCCGAGGTTTCGCCCCGACAGATTACCAACGTCCGCGTCCAGTTCCGGCCGCCACGGAAGATGTTGTGGCTCGGCAACGGACGCCGTCGGCAGAACATGCTGCTCAACCGCAAGATAGACTGGAACGAGCTGCCGCCGCGACGGGGCTCCAAGGCCGGCGAGGAGGAATAGCCGCGGCCCTGAAACAAAGACGGGCAGACACCGGTGTCCGCCGCGAAACGCCCTAAAACAAAGACGGGCAGACACCGGTGCCTGCCACGAAACGCCCTGAAACAAAGACGGGCAGACACCGGTGTCCGCCGCGAAAGGTGAGACTGGCCGCATCGACGACCTCGTCCCGCAGGCCATAGGCCCTAAAACAAAGAAAGGCAGACACACGGGTGTCCGCCTTTCTTTATATACAAAGAGCGATGATTATTTCTTCATGTCGCTGAGCGTGCCGGCGATGGCCTTGGCACCTTCCTTGATACCCTTGTCGGCAGCGTCCTTGGCAGCAGCGGTGGCTTTTGCCTTCAGGCAGCTCTTGTACTCCTGGTCCATAGCGGCGATGAACTCGTCGTTGCCCTGGTACTGAGCGTACTTGGCGCTGATGATGGAACGGATGCAGCTCTCAACGGAGGCAGCGTCCTGCTTGTAGCAGTTGCACTTGGCCTGGCCAGCTTCCTTAGCGGCGGCGAGCATAGCGCTGTTGTCAACGGTAGCGTCGGCGGTAGCAGCAGCGGGAGCTTCGACAGCGGCGGGCTCTTCTTCAACGATGGTGGTGTCGATGGTGTCGGCAACTTCCTCTTCAGCGTTCTTGTTGCCACAAGCAACGGTCATGCCAGCCACGAACAGAGCGGCAGCGGCAATTAATAAAGTTTTTTTCATTGTGATTTAAATTTTTAAAAGGTTAGTACATTTCTTTTTCAGGTTTGCAAAGGTACGCATTTTCCACATACACGTTGCAACAAAACGGAGATTTAAGATTATTTAAACATTGCGCGGAAAGCTGCCGGAGCGCGGGCGGCCCGCCCGCATTGTTGCATGCAATGCGGCGGCGCACCCTGTCGGCGCGGCGGCGCACCCTGTCGGCGCTCACTTCCTGCCCAGGTATTCCTCGCGTCGGGCCCAATGCTCCTTGAAGTCGGCATAGTTGCGCTGCAGGAGCTCGGGCGTGTTCAGGTCGTAGGGACATTTCTTCCGGCACTGGCCGCAATGGAGGCACCCCTCTATCTTCTTCATCTTCTCGTTGAACTCCTCGGTGAGATACACCTCATAGGGCGCGCGGCGCAGGAAGAGGTACATACGGTTGCAGCTCTCTATCTCGATGCCCGCGGGGCAGGGCTGGCAATAGCCGCAGCCGCGGCAGAAGTCGCCCGAAAGCTCCTTGCGGTCGTACTCGATGCGAGCCCGCATCTCGTCGTCGAGCACCGGCGGATTGTGCTGGAAAGAGATAAACTCGTCGAGCTCGCTCTCGCGCTGTATGCCCCATATCGGCTCCACGTTGGGGAACTGGGCGATGTAGGCGTAGGCCGTGGCGGCATGGTTTATCAGACCGCCGGCGAGCGCCTTCATGGCGATGAATCCCATGTTGCACGCCTCGCAGTCGCGCACCAGCTGCAACTCCTTGTCGGAGGCCAGGTAGGAGAACGGGAACTGCAACGTCTCGTAGAGTCCCGACTCGATGGCCTCGTGAGCCACGGCCAGACGGTGGTTGGTGATGCCTATGTGGAGCACCTTGCCCTGACGGCGTGCCTCAAGCATGGCCTCATAGAGACCCGTGCCGTCGTCCGGCTTGGGACAGAACGCGGGATTGTGGAACTGGTAGAGCTCTATATGGTCGGTCCGCAGCAGCCGCAGCGAAGTCTCCAAGTCTTTCCAGAAACCAGCGGCATCCGTTGCGCCCGTCTTGGTGGAGATGACCACGCGGTCGCGACGGTCGTGGAATGCGGCTCCCAGCTTTTCCTCGCTGTCGGTATAGAAACGGGCAGTGTCGAAATAGTACATGCCATTGTCGAGCGCCTTATGGAGCAGCCGCACCGTTTCTTGCTTGCTGATGCGCTGGATGGGCAACGCACCGAATCCGTTTCGGGGAACCTCAAGGTTTGTCTTTCCTAATATCATGAATGATGTATGTCTGAATGCATATATCGCCGGACGTCGCCGCATTGCCGCAACGCCGCCGAATGCTATTGTTTCACCACTTTCACAACATGCTGCCCGATGCGGAGCATGTAGATGCCGCGCGGCAGCCCCTGGAGCGACAGCACCGCAGCGGACTGCCCTGCCGTCACCGCTTGCCGCAACACGGCGCAACCCTGCATGTTGTAGAGCGTCATCTCGCGAGACGAGGCGGGAACATTCTCGATGGTGAGCCGTCCGCTGGTGGGGTTGGGATAGACACGCACATCGGCAACCGTCGGCTCGGCAATGTCCATACGGTTCACGAAAGTGGCATGGAGCAGACAGCTCCGCCGCACCCGCAGCGCGTAGGTATGCACACCGTTGACGACACGCACCGAGGTGGTGACACGCTCACCGTCGAGATAAAGGTTGGCAAAGATGAAATGTTCGTGCGGCACCATGGTGAACGTCACCGTGTCGCCCAACTGATAGACATGGTGACCCTGCGGAGTGAACTCGCCACCGCCGTTGTCGGTGCTATGCACAAGGTAGCCCGGCATGAGGCACACATTGTCGACCCGCACGCCGCTCTGTCCGTTGAACCGGAAACCGACAAACGTATACGCCGTCACCTCCGGCAAGCTAATATATATGGTATTGGTGTCGTGCGGACAATCGGCCGGCGTCAGCGTCTGCATCACCTGCCAATCGCCAGTGACGCTGGCACGGTAAAGCACACTGAGATTTGCATTGGAATCGGCCTCAAAGTTGACGTGGAACGACAGCACAGCGTTCTGCACGCTGTCGGGGAAACTCACCGGCGCAGAATAGACCGTGTAAACACCATCCCACGAAGGGGCATTGGTGTTAGGTTCAAGAACCTTGGCACCATCGTGCTCATTCACCTCCCAGTCGCCCGTCCAGCATGCGGGAAGCTCGCCATCCGCAACGCTTTCAAAGTCCTCGCTGCGCCATTCGGTTGCAGCACAGGCGAGCGTAGTAGCGGACGCCGAGACGTATGTCGGTGCATACGTAGTATCGTTCAACTTGGTATACAGACGGAAATAGTAGGTGGTCGAGGACTGCAAGCTGTCGGCAAACGTCCTATTGTCACCGTTGCAGTAAACAACCACGCCACCGCCCTGCAAGGTATCACCGACGGAATAGTTGCGGCCAAACTGCGGTGTTCCAAACACATTGGTGTCCGACACAATAATCATGGCTTTCAAGCTGCCGTAATTGACCCAATCCAGACGCACTTTGTTATGGCTCACACCCACCGCCGTCAAACCGGACGACTGCGGCAAAGCACCTTTGAAGCAGAAACTGACCGTCTTGCGCGTATTGTTCTCACTGATATAGGTGAGCGGGGAATTGTTGGGTTGCTTGCTCCACGGACGGAACCAAGGCACCGAGTTGTCGGTCAACGAGTCACGACGCGAACCATAAGGGAATGCAGCCATTCCAATCGAACCATAGGAAGAGGGGCTGGCATTGGGGAAAGTGTCGGTCGAAGGTGCCACGATATATATCTGCTGCGGATGCCTGTAGTTGCTCACGCTGGCACCATGGGCATCGGGATGGATGTGGTACACCAGCATACCATGTCCAGGGGTTTGCTGATCCCACTTCTGCTGCTGACGATTCTCCAGGAGGAAGAAATCACCGTTCGTCGATGTGTTGATACGGTGGTAGTCAGTATTACAGTCTGTCACCGAGCGCATCGTCACCATCTGTGGTTGAGTGAGAGTGTCGCATGTCGCCCAATGATATATGTATATCTTTGTATACGGGTTGTGCTGCGCGGGTGTGATACCATTGCGATTCCAGCTGCCACCCGACATGATATCCCAGGCACCGAGACCAGGATATTGCCCGCCACTCTCACCGTAATCTGTGTCGTAGTAGTCGGGAGCGCCAAAGACATGTCCCAACTCATGGCAGATCACGCCTATGGCAGTAAGGGCCTCACCAAAGTTACCCCCACATTCAGGCGAACACGAGTAGACATCAACGATAGTGTTGTTATACACCGGCGAACTAAAGATGTTCCATTTATGCGACCAAATCTGCGTAGCGTTGCCAGTGGCCTCTTCACCATGACCCGCAAAAATGATGTGCATGCCGTCAATATGGCCGTCACCATCGTTGTCATAATCCGAAAAGTCAACCTCATGCGAAGCAAATTCCACGGCCTGTGTTGCAAACGACTGATACCCGAGAGCGTAATCGGGGTTGTTGCCGTAATAGCCCACATTGCTGTCGCCCATGTACGGCCCTACGATATCAACATTAAGGGTAAACTGCCCATGAGACACATCGTAGTAGTAGTCACGCACACTGCCTGTACGATGCCCCTCGGTATAGTTGACCTGGTTGAACAGTGCCTCAAATTCCGCCTTAGTATGAGTGAAGGCCTGGTCGGCAAATGCAAAGAGTATCACCAGAAACTTTTTCTCCCCTAATACATTCTGCATGGACTTGGGCTGCACGCGCATCTGACTGAGGTCGTCCCATACCGACTGCATCGTCCTAACCTGTTCTTTGCTAAAATGCAGATATTTCGGAGTCTGCGAAAGGAATTCAATCACCTCCGCATTTCTCTCCCCTACCGATGTTGCCATGAAAGAAGATGGTTTCATACCGCCTTTTCCATCGGGCATGGCATAATAGAGCGTTCCGTCGTTGCCATGCAACAGGGAATATCCATCCGTCGTCTCAGCCCAGTGCACCTTCTCGTCGCCTTTGAGGTATATATCAAAAGTAATCTTGCTATTGGGCTGCTGAAATGAAATAAGTTCAGGAAATGCGGGAACCGCAAATACACGGGATGCATAAAGTAGCATCAATACAATCCAGAGAAATGTTTTTTTCATCGAATATAAAACAAAAGTTTTGTACATGTTTGGTACTGCCTATAGGGCAAAAATTGTAATCATTGATAACCTCAGACATTCTTATAGGAACGCCTCCGACTCGTACTGTTCCATTGAAATTGGCTGTACATCGGCTTGCCCGTTTTCATCCCAAATGAAAAGACTATAGGTATCCGAAGCCGCGCGATACATATCTTTTTCCGACTGGCGAAGCGTAGAGCTGAGCGGAATATTGTGCAACACATACTCATTCACCCGTTCCATAAGAATGCATCGCTGAGCAGTACCAGCATCCATACCCATTGTCTTGGCAAATTTCCTGTCCTGTTTTAGCGGCACTGCTATTCCTTTGAGATTGGTCGGCAGAATTTTGCTTGCTTTCACCCATCGGTGCATCATATCGGTGTTGGTTTTGGTAGAACGCATCCTATATTCCAGATATACGCTCCATTCTCCGTTCTTCTCCACCCATTTATGGATGGTCGTCAGCAGGATGGCATCAATTCCATAGTCGGTCTTATATGAGGACAAACTGCCTTGACGCAATCCCTTATAGTCAATAGAGTCATGCTGTGAAGCCAAAGCCATTGACGCCACCGGACCCATTACATAATACCCCCTACGAAGCAGCGGCTCAGAAAGAGTTTGATAACAGTATTGCGCCGCCACGTCAAGCTCGCGATTATAATCCTTGTTAGTCTGAGTTTTTTCGTACTGACGTCTGGCTAAATCTTCAACTGGAACGACATATAAGGTGACGGGCTTCTCCTTGTAAAGATCGTCATAGTACGCTATTTTCTGCGTATTTTGGCACCCTGATGGGATTAACATAAGCATCACTATCGCAAAATAAAATATCTGCCTTTTCATTGCTGCTCCTCCTGTATAGGTTCTTCTTCGGGCTCATTCTCATCCTGCTGGTCTTCCACTGCAGGAGATTCTGCTGGTTCGGGTTCGACAGGGAGGTCTATAGCCACATCGCCCGAGACCACCTCCACACGCACCTTACGTTTAGCTGTAGTTGTAGATTCTTCTGCAGAATCATCTCTTTTTACAGTTCCATCTTCAATAATTTCTTCGTCTACAGATTCTTCCGACACCTCTTGCAGTAAATCCTCTTCCGACTCATCAGCGCTCAGTTCATGCATTTCCTCTTCTGTTTTGACACTATTCTGTCTTTTGCCTTTCTTGGCCTTTTTGGATGATTTCTTGTCCTTTTTCGACACAGGACTGGTTTCTATAGCAGCATCCTCAGACGATTCAACAACAGGGGTAACATTAAGGGTGTCAAGATTAACCACAGTAGTGTCAGCCATAAATGCCGGAACAAACGTCCGTTTTAGTTGAGAAACAATAGTACGCGATGCAGGGAAGTAATACGCTTCCGTATTAAACCACCGACAGGACTCCTGGTCGCGTCCTTGCAACGCCAACACTACAGCATAGTCTGAATATAGCCCTGGTCTCATATCACCTTTGCGGTGATAATCCACAATGGTGGCTCGATAGGTTGAAGAAAGCGTGTCAAGCGCCGCGACAGATGGTGATAATTGATAATTCAGCAATACACTCGGATTGTTGACCAAAGTTTCCCTGCTTGAACATCCCGCGAAAACGACTGCCAAAGCCACCGCCACAACTATTCGGATTTTCATACCTTAATAGTATTTACTAGCATATTATACAACTTAATCGCTACACATATAGTGAAAAAACGATATACTTGGAATTGCAAAAATACATATTTTTATCCAATTGCGAAAAAAATAGTATTTTTGCACCTTGAAAAAAACGGTCGCCGCTCTATCGCTGGCAGTCCTGTACTGCGAGAGGAAAGTCCGGGCAACACGAGTCGCCATACTTCCTAACGGGAAGGGGCGCTGCGGTGCAAACCCTGCGTCACAGCAAGTGCCACAGAAAAACAAACCGCCCGTTGCAAGACAGGTAAGGGTGAAAACGCGAGGCAAGAGCTCACGACGACGCGCAGTGATGCCGTCGATGGTAAACCTTATGGGTTGAAAGACCAAATACACCGACAGTTAAGGGCCGACTCGCCCGTTGTCGGGGGGTAGGTTGATTGAGACGTCTGGCAACAGCCGTCCTAGATGAATGATAGAGACCTGTCCACAAAGACAGGGACAGAACCCGGCTTACAGGCGTCCGTTTTTTTTCTTTTTGTAACATCCGTGACAAATAAAGACAACCAACAAATGACCATATGCATCTCTCAACAGGTTTCTTAACAACACCATGCAGATAGAAGTCATACTTACCCCCACACTCTACAGCCACCGGCAGATGCATTCTAACCACGCCACCGTAGTTGTCGATGTATTACGTGCAACGACAGCCATATGCGCTGCTTTTCGGGCAGGTGCGACAACCATTACCCCCCTCCAATCTCTTGATACCCTATCATACTACTACCAACAAGGGTACACCATTGCTGCCGAACGAAACGGTGCTAAAGTTATTGTAGAGGATGTACCTGCCACATGCGGCAACTCCCCAACAGAGTATCTCAATATGGATCTGCATAACCAACGGCTGGCTTACAGCACCACCAATGGCACTTTAGCCATCCATACTGCCGCACATGACAGCCGACAACTCTACATTGGAGCGTTTGCCAATTTATCGGTTCTCTCCAAGCATCTTCTACGACATGAACGGATTGTGATTCTCTGCTCTGGATGGAAAGGCGACCCATGCATTGAGGACACCCTCTTCGCCGGTGCTCTATGCAAAATATTGACCGAACGCAATAATAACGCCATTCTCATTAACGATACCGCACGATACTCTACCGACCTATGGTCTCTGGCCAGTCCCGACCTCTATTCTTTTTGTTCCAAAGCCACACATGTGCACCGATTACAACACATGGGATACGACAATGACATACATTTCGCCCTACAGATTGACACATGTCCCGTGGTTCCCTATGCAACTTCGAAAAATGGATCCATAGTTCTGCAACTTGAAAACTAATACCATATACATATTATTAGCAATTATCGCAATTGCATATCAAGCCACAGCTCAGGACACCATTCCTCCCCCAGCTGCCAGCCCCGAACCTATTGGCTGGGGATTTGCCTCCGTATCAGCAGGACTGGTAACCTCTGGAAGCGCATTGCATTTCGTGCCAGGTCTGCAACACATAAACAATGATGTGCGCGACAATGTTCAACAGTGGCGCAACTCCCCACCTCGTAACGGTGCAGCCCTACACGTGGACAATTATTTGCAATATACGCCAGCAGCATCTGCCTATATACTGAAGATATGCGGAGTTCCATCCAAACACAACTACTGCGACCTCACACTAATATCAGCCGAGACATTTCTCACCAGTTCCATTGTCGTTGTGACAATGAAGACCACAATAGACATACAACGTCCCGACCAGACAGCATACAATAGTTTTCCTTCAGGACATACCGCCACGGCCTTTGCCGGTGCTGAAATATTACGAAATGAATACTGGGAAACCACTCCGTGGATAGGTATTGTCGGCTATACGATAGCTACAGCAACGGGATTGCTACGAATCTACAACAACCGTCACTGGGCTGGCGACGTGCTAACTGGTGCCGGTATCGGTATACTATCGGCGCGATTTGCCAACTGGATCAACCCCAAAGTACGCCAAATATTCCTTCCCCAAAAGCGCCATCTTACTAACCAGACCACCTACGACAATATCCTCTCAGACTGATACGTCAACAAATGATACCTATTGCCCATATTCACAGCCCATTTCCTTCCAAGTTCGGCATCCCACGACAAAGTAACATTGTGGAAAGTCTGAAAGCAAACATTGTCTTCGAACCTGACTACCGGAACATAGAGGCATTAAGAGGCATCGAGGAATTCAGCTATATATGGCTAATATGGCAATTTTCCGAAAACATGGATTCACCATGGTCTCCTACGGTACGGCCTCCACGCCTGGGCGGGAACAAACGTATGGGGGTATTTGCTACGCGTTCCCCTTTCCGCCCCAACCCTATAGGGCTCTCTTCCGTAAGATTAACCGAGGTTCTGCATCATACATCCGAAGGCCCACAACTTATCATTGAGGGGCCTGACTTAATGGATGGCACCCCCATTTATGACATCAAGCCCTACATACCTTACACTGACGCACATCCTGATGCACGTAGCGGTTTTGCTTCTACGCCAAACAATTCAAAACTACGCGTCACAATCCCTGACGATATAAGCCGTACCCTGGATCCTGTCATGCTACAATCACTGAGGGAATTGTTGGCTCTCGACCCACGCCCCTCCTACCACGACGACCCCAACCGCATATACGGATTACCATTTTACCATTATGAGATTCATTTTCGCGTTGACAAAGAGCACCTGATTGTGACGAGTATCGCTGACAACACAATCAAGAATGAAGGGCAAATATAAAAAAAATAAAGAATTAGTATTTTTTAACAGAACAAAACACAACGTTTTTTAATAATATATCGTCTATAAAAGCAGAATGATACCCGAGGAAGAACAACTTGTGTTAGCATGCCGAAATCACGACCAAGAGGCCTGCAGGCAGCTTTACGACAAGTTTGCCCCTATAATGTTGGGCGTATGTATGCGATACACACACGACCGAGACACTGCACAGGACATTCTTCACGACGGTTTCATTAAGGTCTTTGCAAATTTGAAACATCTACGCACACCAGAGTCACTATCCACTTGGATTAGGTCTATCATGGTCAACACAGCGCTCGACACCATCCGCAAAACAATCAACACGGTCTCCATCGACAATCTTACTATTGATCCAAGTTATACTACCGACATGCAGGAATTCGACCATATTGACACGGAGACTATCGTCAAAGCGCTGCAACAATTACCTGCAATGCAACGATTCGCCTTCAACCTCTGCGAAATTGAAGGATACAGCGAGAAAGACGCAGCTGAATATCTAAGAGTACAACCCAGCACCGTAAGGGCCTACTGCTGTCGCGCCCGACAAATTTTGCAAAAGCAACTATTTGATAATAATTGATAAAAACAAAGATACCATGTCACTGAAAAAACGTTTTGAAAACTACACCGAACAACCCGATCCTAAAGTTTGGGAGTCGGTTAATAACACACTACACCGTAAGACCGCCCTCCGTCGCAGTCTTATTGCGGGCGGCATTGTTGTAGTGGCCGCTGTTGCCAGTGTAATTGGATTCACCCACAAGTCCTCCCCCATCATGGTCCAGCCATCCGTTGCTACGGAACGACTGCAGCCATCCGTTGCGCCTGAGTTCACTATCGCAACCAACCCTATAATGCAACAGGAGAAAAAGAATCTCTCACGGGAACAAAACGTATCACCGTCTGTTAGCCAAGATCAGACATTAACGACCTTCCCGTCGGAGAATATCCCCGTTACAGTGGTTCTTGCCACAGCGCTCGCAACAACACCCATTGATGTTATGGACCAGCCACAGACCTACGCTGTGGAGCCCACTGTAGCAGAACACGAAATTCCGGCCGTAGCTCATAACACTACCATTGATCCTGTCCAAGACAAATCCACAACACCTGTACCCTCTGTCAAGACGCTAAATATCATCAACGACACGTTGAGTGCGGATCATATCAACTTCATGTCATTCATTCCCACCGCCATCTCTCCCGACAATGGCACTAACGCAGGCATCTTCCGCGTCAACCCAAAAATCAAAGATTACATGACGATTGAGCAATTCAAAATGTACATCTATAACCGTGGCGGACGCATGGTGTTCCACAGCACATCACTCGACGAAGGTTGGAATGGCATTAGCAACGGTAGCAAACAACCTTATGGTTCTTACGTATATATTATTGAATACCGTGACGGTGAGGGTAAGCTGCAACGTGTCCAGGGATCTTTTATTCTTGTAAGATAATAATCTCTGTTTACAGAATCAACAAACAGTACTTTATTGAAATAAAGAAGGAGGCGCCATTGGCGCCTCCTTCTTTATTTTCTATGCTTAAAGCATCCGCAAATCACCCTACAGACTCCGCAGCCAACTAATCTCCTGAGCCCATATTGTGGGTTCGGGGGTTTCCAGTATGATAGGCATGTCATCAAAACAGGTGTCGTGCATGAATCGAGCGAAAAAATCCTTGCCAAGCATACCATTGCCAAGAGTCTCGTGACGGTCCACTCTACTGCCGGCACCTTTCTTACTGTCGTTAAGATGAATGGCACGTAAATACTCAAAGCCAATCTCACGTTCAAATTCATCGAAGGTAAACTGATACCCCATCTCGGTGGAGATGTCATAGCCGGCTGCAAGAGTATGACATGTATCAATACACACCCCTACACGGCTTTTGTCGTTAACACCTCTAATGATACGGGCTATCTGACTGAACTTGTATCCAAGATTTGTTCCCTGACCTGCAGTGTTTTCTATCACAGCAGTAACACCCTCGGTTTTGTCAAGAGCGAGATTGATTTCCTGTGCTATCTGGTCAAGACAAGCATCTTCGCTCATCAGGTTAAGATGGCTGCCCGGGTGAAAATTGAGAAGCTGCAGCCCCAACTGTTGGGCTCGCTGCATTTCATCAAGAAAAGCATTGCGCGATTTGATAAGATTTTCCTCATTAGGGTTGCCCAAGTTGATAAGGTAACTGTCGTGAGGCAACACATATTGCGAATCAAATCCTCGTTCCTTCAGCAGATATTTAAAGGTATATACCTCGTCTGCTGTAAGAGGTTTACTGACCCATGTTTTCTGGTTGCGAGTAAAGAGAGCAAAGGCATCTGCGCCTATGGACTCGGCAGCCAAAACGGCATTACCCACCCCACCGCTGGCACTTACATGAGCTCCTATATGCTTCATGTTTATTTACAGGATTGATAATAGATGAGGGAGAATGACAGACTGGTAAAATATCCTCCGACAATCATCCTCCCATACCATTTACTTCAGCAAAAAATTGATGTCATCCTCCAAACCATATTCCTTGGTATTGGTCATGCTTGTCCTAAAGACTTTCATCATGTTGGGGCGACCGCAAAGACACAATTTGCCATTCTCCAGTACAAGTGCCGTCGCTTCACGAATGCCTGCCACATACATATCGGGATTCACCATGATATACTCTTTTAAGCGGTCATCGCGAGTTTCTCCACCATGCTTCGGATCAAAGAAGTCTGTGTAGTGTGGATTAATCTGAAACGGAACCAAATTCATGCATGCGAAACTCTCGGGCTCCACAATAGGCATGTCATTGGTGGTACAGAGCGTAGGGCCTGCCACATTGCTACCGGCACTCCATCCCATATAGGGCATGCCGTCCATGGCCCGTCCGCTGATGGCTTTCATCAACCCCTGACGATGCAGTTCCTTGACCAAATGGAAGGTATTGCCACCACCTACAGCCACACATTCTGCCGACATTACCGCAGCAACGGGGTCGGTCTCGTGGTGCACGCTGTACAGTTCCACTCCGAAACGGGCAAACACATTTTT
>CACXCY010000080.1 GCA_902766265.1 uncultured Bacteroidota bacterium | reverse complement strand
TTGTCGGCGCAGGAATTCCGTTGTGTTGTGCAGATAAACTACCAGAAGCTGCAAAGCACCACACAGTCCTATGAAACCAGCGACACCAAGATTTTCGAGACCATGACGGAGGCCATCGAGACGTTTGTCAACTCCCGCAAGTGGACCAATCTGGAGTTTGCCCAGGGGGAAAAGCTGGATGCTTCCATCGGATTGGTTCTCAGCGAGCGTACGTCGGCAACCGATTTCAAGGGGCAGCTTACCGTGCAGTTGCGTCGTCCGGTGTACAACTCCAATTACACCTCCGGCTTGCTGAATTACATGGGCGGCAACGATTTCATGTTCTCCTACAACGAGAGCCAGCCGATTGAGTTCGACCCGAACAGTTATATGGACAACCTCTCGTCAACGCTGGCGTACTATGCCTACATCATGCTGGGAATGTATTTCGATTCGTATGGTATGATGGGCGGCGAGGTGTTCTACGAAATGGCGCGTACCATCTGCCAGACGGCCGAGCCGTCGGGCGCCAAGGGCTGGAGCTCGAACCATGGCCAAAAGGCGCGCTACTGGTTTATGGAGAACCACACCAACTCGGCCTATGCGCCGCTGCGCGAGGCGTACTACTATTACCACCGCCTGGGATTGGATATGATGACAAAGGACCAGAAGCAGGCGCGTGGCAATATCATCGAGTCGCTTCGCAAGTTGCAGCAGGTGAATAAGGCACGACGGAACTTGTTGTCGGTCACGCAGTTCGTGGATGTCAAAATGTCGGAAATTATCTCCATCTTCACCCCGGCTCCGGCCGAGGAACAGCGCGAGGTCTACTTTATTATCAAGGACATCAGCCCCATCAACGTCGCGAAGCTGAAAGACTGGAAGGTGCAGTAATTATAAATGAAGAGAGTTTTGTAAATAGTGTCTGTTTGAGAATCAAGAACAACAAACCTAACATTTTATAAGTTTTTATCATGAGTCAATTCCCAATCAAACAAGAAATCATAGAAAAAGTTGCGAAAGAGAACCATATCGCAAATCCCGGCAAGGCCTCGATACGCGAGATGCGCAAGTTGATACAGGATGTGGAAAAAGAGACGGGTACCCGCTTCGTCAAGATGGAGATGGGCATCCCCGGTTTGCCGGCCGCCCAGGTGGGAGTGCAGGCGCAAATCGACGCCCTGAAAAGCGGCGTGGCCTCTATCTATCCTGAAATCTACGGCACGGCCGACTTCAAGACCGAGGCGGCTCGCTTTGTCAAGAATTTTCTCGACATCGATGTCACGCCCGACTGCTGTGTGCCCACCGTTGGCTCCATGCAGGCCGGCTTCGCTTCGTTCCTTACGCTGACGCGCTACGATGCCAAGAAGACCAAGGTGCTCTTCATCGACCCCGGTTTTCCCGTGCAGAAGCAGCAATGCCGCGTGCTCGGCATCCCCATGAAGTCGTTCGATGTGTACGACTACCGTGGCGACGCCCTCCGCGATAAATTGGAGGAGGAGCTGAAGGACGGCGACGTGGCTTGCCTGATTTACAGCAGCCCCAACAATCCTGCTTGGTTCTGCTTTACCGACCACGAACTCCGCATCATCGGCGAGATGGCCAACAAATATGGTGTTGTCGTGATTGAGGACGATGCCTATTTCCTGATGGATTTCCGCAAGGACTACTCTGTCCCCGGTCAGGCACCTTATCAACCCACGGTGGCAAAATATACGGACAAGTACGTCCTGATGATTTCCGGCTCCAAGTCGTTTAGCTATGCCGGCGAGCGTATCGCCATCATGGTTTGCAGCCCAACGCTGTACAATCTGGAATGCCCTGATTTGGCACGCTTCTACAGCCAGACGCAGCTGGGACGCGCCCTTATCTTCGGCACGCTCTACTGCCTCAGCTCCGGCACCGCACATTCGGTTCAGTATGCTATGGCGGCCATGCTCAAGGGAGCCAACGAGGGTTCCTACAACTTCGTGAAGGACATCAAGGAGTACGGCGAGAAAGCCCACATCATGAAGAAACTCTTTACCGACAACGGTTTCTATATCGTCTACGACAAGGACATGGGCGAGGACATCGGCGACGGATTCTACTTCACGTTCTGCTACCCCGGAATGGCGGGCATCGACTTGCTCAACGAGTTGATTCGCTACGGCATCAGCGCCATTACGCTGGATATATGCAACAGCACCCGCGAAGGCATCCGCGCCTGCGTGGCTCTTGTGCAACGCGACCAGTTTGGCGACCTGAAGGATCGGTTGGAAATTTTCCACGCCGACCATCCGGTGAAATAATTGCAAATTACTGTCAACCAACAGCGGGAGGCGCCTCATTCGAGACGCCTCCTCGCTTTTTTAGAGTAAGGGTTGTTGCTTCTGCTGAATCCTTGAAAAAATCCCGAGGAGACTTTCGAAAATCCCGAGGAGACTTTGAAAAGTCTCGAGGAAAAATCCAAAAGTCTCGAGGAGACTTTTTAAAGTCCCCAGGAGAAATTTCGACTCCTTGCTCGCGAGACCTTCGCGTCGCATGGAATGTGCACAAGGTGAGAGATTTGATGGCTATTCCTTTGGTATTATAATCAGCAGGATAGAGAGAGCGGGGCCGAAGGCGCTGCGCGTCTTCGGCCCCGCTTGTTTGCTTTAATGAATTGCAGCCGACTGCCGGAGGTTCGTTATTTCTTAACTACCTTGGCCACGTTACCTCCGCAACGGAGGATGTAGCATCCCTGCGGAAGAGCCGACAGATTGAGTTTCGTGGTGCTTTCACAACGGCCCGCGTCCAGCACCTTGCGACCACGCATGTCGTACAAGGCAATGTTCTGTCCGGCGTTGTCGCCCATCGTCACGGTGAGGTAGCCCGTGGTAGGGTTGGGGTAGAGCGACAGCTCGAGGGATGCAGTCGTAGGGTTGATGTCAGCGTGTCCGTACTCGTAGCAGCCCATGTCCACGCGGTTCTGATGGATGCGAATGCCGCCGTCAAGGTCGTTGCCGTTGGTCACGCCGCTGTTGGTGTCGCCAGCATTCACACAGGGCGACACCGAAGTGATGTGCCAGTCGTCGTTGTTGGATGAGTAGGTGCCGCGGGTGCGTCCGCAACGCACAAAGTTGGGACCGTCGGCAGCTGCGTTCTCGCTATTGAGCGCGATGTTACCGTTGCCGCTCGGTGCGGTACCCTCGACAGCGCTGAATGTGACGCGGGCACCATTGAATTCGGGAGCACTGGTGTTATTCCAAATGATGCAGTTGATTAGCTGTGCGCCGGAGCCATAGGAACCGCCGTTGCCGCCGTTGGCAACCATGGTGCAGTTCACATATTGTCCGCCCGCAGTGGCGTCGGTGGCGTTGTTGCTGTTGTGGGCAATCAGACAGCTGCTGACGCTTCCACCAGAACTGCGCACGGCCTTGTCGCAAAGGTTGTTGACTATATGGCTTGTCTGCATGAGGCCACCTGTTATACGGAGCGTGGCGCCGGTGGCGGCTTTGTTTTTCTCAAGAGTGCATTTCTTCATGTTGCCGCCCGTCATGGTGACGATAGTGCCGTTGTTGGTGGCGATGTTGTTGCGAAAAATGCAGCTTTGCAGCGTCATGTTGCCCATTACTTTGATGGCAGCGACATCGCTGGATTTGCCATTTTCAAAGATGAGGTTGTGCCAACCTGCGGCAGCGCTGAGCCCGCCACTGGTGGCTATGGTACGTTTCTTCTGACCGTCGAGGATGGTGGGATGCAAGTCGGGGTGGCGTTGCGAAAGCGAGGTCTCGTTGCCTTCAAAACCGCCATACACTTTAACGCCAGGGCTTACAACGAAAGCTGCGCTTCCGATGGTGTCGCCGTAGTAGGTGCCCTCTTTTATCCACACCTGGCCGCTGCCGTATATGCCGCGGGCCTGGATGGCAGCTGCCAAGTTGCAGTTGGGGCTATCCCACGAGGTGCCGTTGCCAGTACCGTTGCTGGATATATAATAGGTGGAAGTGTTGGCGGCCAACTTGGACGGCGTAATGTTGAACACTGCTCCTTGCGTATTGGTGAATCCCTTCATGGTGGTCAATGTGAAGTAACCGTCGCCAGAACCACTCCATCCCCAGTTGAAGTGGAACTTATTGCCAGTTCTGTATCCGTCGCACACAAAGGCGTGCCCGCCGGAAGAACTGTGGCCTTGATATACCAAGGGGCGCCCGCAATCCAGTTCGTGGCGTAGGGTGTCGCACCATACGGATTCGGCAAAGGTACTCTTGTATAGCATATAGCTGTCGAAATAACCGAAATGCATCAGGGCTTCAGGCACATCCTGCACGAAGGCGCCGCTACCTTCGGTGTGGCCAGCATACTGGTAGGTCATCTCAACGGCAACGCCGCAGTGGTAGCATAGCAGCGATACTGCATGCTGCTGGGAGGCAGCGGAGCTTGATGTGACGCGCTGTGGCATGATGGTGTGGTTGTATACTGCAGTATCGAACACGGCTGTCTGTCGGCCATAGGAGGGGGCGTTGTAGGAGTGTTTGCCAAATCCTGTACGGGGATATTTGTGATAATGTATCACTTGAGCCATGGCTGTGGCAACACAACCCACCACAACGTGCTGGCCATTGGAGTTCGTGGGGCAATAGTTGTTGTAGCCGGCACCCTGATCCCAGTTAGTGGTGACCAGTTTCTCCACATTCTTGGCAGATTTGGTATTATAGAAACTTGCATCGCCATTTTTTATGGCGGTCCATTCGGCCACGGCGTTGCGCACTTGCTCGGGATTGAGTACTTCGGCTGTGGATTTGCCCGTCTCGGCACGCTCTGTAATAACGGCGGCGATGTCTTCTTGATAGCAGAACACCCACTCGCGGAACGCCGGATTGGTCATGGCTGCATCAAAGTCGCTGAATGAATAGCCCAGAATGGGATCAAGTTCATCGTCGGCGGTAACGAGTATAAATCCCCGGTTATCGATGTTGAATACATAAATGCTGGTAATGCCGGATGTGGATTGCAAAGTTTGTTTGAGTGTCAGCGTGCCACACTCTTCGTTGTTTAGTGAGAGATAGCTCTTGGCTGATTTGCAGGCCGTCTCGGCGTCAATGGGCAATGCAGATATACTTCCCCCGATAAGGGTGAGCAGCATTGACAGTACGATAGTCTTTAATTTCATTGCGGTTTATTGTTGTAGAATCCAAACATAATAACGTATAGGATTCCCTTTTTGTTGCTCTTTTTGTATGTTTATTTTTGTAAAACTTGTAACTTGGACGTAAAAATAATTAACTAATTGACGAATTGGCGTACGTTATTCATCACGATATCAGCACGGATGTCAAATGCTTCGCGAGTGGCAAAACCGATGTGTGGTACGCATATTGCGTTGGATGCGTGCAATAGCGGGTGGTTGGCAGCGAGTGGCGGCTCGTTCTCATATACGTCGAATCCGGCACCTGCTATGCGTCCGTCGTTCAATGCCTGAGCTACAGCGTTGATGTCGACTACATTGCCGCGCGCTGTATTGATGAGTAGCGCAGTCGGTTTCATGAGTGCCAACTCTTTTGCACCGATTAGATGTTTGGTCTCGGCGGTAAGTGGCACATGAAGCGTCACAATGTCGCTTTGCTGCAGAAGATCTTCTAATGTGCAGTAGGTGGCCCCAAGTGCTTTGGCATCGTCATGCTCGCTACGGTTCCAGGCCAGTACTTTGCAACCGAACGCTTTCAAAAGCCGTATGGTGGCGGTACCTATGGCGCCTGTGCCTACCACTCCGATGGTTTTGCCCTTCAATTCGTGGCCGAGAAACATTCCTCGTCCTTCTCCCTGGCGAATAGTGCCGTCGAGACGGGTGATTTGGCGCATCAGGTCCAGCATCAATCCTATGGCAAGTTCGCTGACGGCAGTAGTGGAATAGCCGGCGGCATTCTTTACCACGATGTCGTGACGGCTGGTGTATTCAAGGTCTATGTGATCCAATCCTGTAAAGGCGACCGACAGCATCTGGAGGTGTTGGCATTGTGACAGCACGTTGGCGCTGAGTCGTATGTTTGAAATGACAGCAACGTCGGCGTCACGCATGCGGTCGGCCAGCGTATTCTCGTCTTCCTTGCGATCCAAGTAGTATTCAAAGGAGTGACCTTTCTGCGTAAATTCGCTTTTCAGTTTCTCGAAGTCTTGCTGGCTGATGCCTAATGGCTCTACAACGACGATTTTCATCTTGTTATGTTTTTTTATTTCTTTTTCTTGACGCTGAATCCGAATCCGCCCAATTTTTCTCCCAAGCTGAAATATTTGCCGTGGGAGTAGGCGAGGGGATGGGCGTGGTTGAACTGGAATGCTCCTGTTCCTTTGTCGATGAGTGATGATTCAGCATCGACGGCCACCACACGTGCCATGAACATATCGTGGCTTCCCAGTTCTTTGACTTCGAACACCTGGCACTCTATGTTGAGCGGCGACTCGGCGATGAGCGGCGCTTTGACAATTTGTGCGGGTTCGGGGGTAAGGTGCATCTCACGGAATTTGTTGTATTCTTTTCCGCTTTTGACGCCACACCAGTCGGTAGCTTTGGCCAGCGACTCGGTGGTGAGGTTAATGACAAATTCTCCCGTTCGCTTGATAATGTCGTGAGAGTGGCGTTCTTTGCGTACCGAAATATAGCACAAGGGCGGGTCACTACAGATAGTGCCCGTCCATGCTATGGTGATGATATTGTAGTTTTCTGGTGAATCCCCGCAACTTACCATGACGGCAGGTAGCGGGTATATCATGGTCCCAGGTTTGAAGGCGGTTTTCATCGGTTAGTCGTTGAATCTCTTCTCGATTTCTTCCACCCAATGGCGCACCTGCTTGTCGCTCTCGGCCAGGTTGGCGATGGTCTTGCAGGCGTGGAGAACGGTGGCGTGGTCTTTGCCTCCACATTGCAGGCCGATGATGGCGAGCGAGGACTTGGTCATCTTCTTGGCGAAGTACATGGCCAACTGGCGTGCCTGGACGATTTCGCGTTTGCGGGTGTGCGACTGAATGCTGTCGATTGGCAAGCTGAAGTAGTCGCATACCACTTTCTGGATGACATCGATGGTGATTTCGCGTGTGGTACTCTTCACGAATTTGTCAATCATCTGCTTGGCCAAGTCAAGTGTGATTTGCTTTTTGTTGAGTGACGACTGGGCGATGAGGGATACCAGGGCGCCTTCCAGTTCGCGAACGTTGGTATTAATATTGTATGCGATGTATTCTATAACTTCGTGGGGCATTTCGATACCGTCGTTGGCCAGTTTCTGTTTCAGGATGGCCATGCGGGTCTCGACATCGGGCACCAGTAGGTCGGCCGAGAGTCCCCATTTCAAGCGGGAGAGCAGGCGGGGCTCCAGACCTTGGAGGTCGGCGGGTGCCTTGTCGGAGGTGATGATGATTTGTTTGTTCTTCTGGTGCAGGTGGTTGAAGATATGGAAGAATGCTTCCTGCGTTCCCGGGGCTTTGTTGGCCCAGAACTGGATGTCGTCCACAATCAAGATGTCCACCATCTCATAGAAATGGACAAAATCGTTGATGGTCTTGTTCTTGCCTGCTTCTGCGTATTGTTGCAGGAACTGCTCCGATGTGACGTACAGCACGGTTTTGTCGGGGTGGTTCTCTTTGGTCTTGATGCCTATGGCGTTGGCCAGGTGTGTCTTGCCCAGGCCTACTCCGCCGTGTAGCAGCAGCGGGTTGAAGGCGGTGCTGCCGGGACGGTCGGCAACGGCGAAACCGGCAGAACGTGCCAAGCGGTTGCAGTCGCCTTCTACAAAATTATCCAGAGTCTCTGACTCGTTGAGCTGCGAGTGGATTTTTACTTTCTGGATGCCGGGGATGATGAATGGGTTGGGCAGCATGTGGTTGTTATTATTGATGTCGATGGGGAAATCAATAGGTTTGTTCTGGATGGCTTGGCGGCCGCTGGAAGGCAGGTTGGTGGTGACTGCAGTGCCGCCTATCTTGGGTCCCATCACGATGCTGTATTTCAGCATGCCCTTCGGTCCGAGGATGGAGCGCACGGTGCGACGTAGTATGTCGACGTAGTGCTCTTCCAGCCATTCGTAGTAGAACTGGCTCGGCACCTGTATGGTCAACACGTTGTCGTCCAATCCGATGGGTACGATGGGTTCAAACCATGTCTTGTACGCTTTTTCCTGCTCGTTGCCTAAAATGTCGCGGATAATCTTCAAACATTCTGCCCAGACGGTTTTGTAATTCTTACTCATTTTGCTTGTACTTATTTCTTTCAGTTGATTTCTAAATCCTTTATGCGAAAATACCTCGCGTTGTTTCGTTGTGCAAAGTTACAGAGATAATATGGATGTGGGTTGAAAAAAAAATTTGGTCAGTTCAATTTTTTTTACTAAAGCTAAGCCCCGTTTTTGGGGCAATTATTTCGAGGATTAAAACAAGATATTGAGAAGTACCATTTTACATGAAAATACCCCTTTGGGCGGCGCAATGTATATATTTTTTTGGAATAAAAAACAAAAAGTCGAAAAAAAATGCACAAATCTTGCGTTTTTAACATTAAATTTTAAATCGTTTGACGGTCAATCCAATGCTTTGTTGATAATGTTGTAATGTATTGTATATTAGTGTTGAGTATGTAAAAAATTGACAATGTTGCAGGTTGAAAATGGGTAAAAATACATCTGCTTTTTAATCATTGCATTTAGCAAAAATTGCCGGAGAAGTGCTCCTTTAGAGTCGGAGATTTTTTCACAATGTTGAAAAAAATCGCATGGCCGACAAAAATCGCAAAAATATGGATAACATCGGCGGCAAAATTTCTGAAAAAAGTAGGAAAAAAACTTTCTTTTGGGGTCGGCCCAAAGTTAGACTTAAGTTAGACTTAGGTTAGACTTAGGTTAGACTTAGGTTAGAGTTAGAAAATTTTTTTCAAGGGTGCATGGAGGGGATTCGGGGAGGGGTGATCCGGAGGGCGAGCGAGGACGGCGTGAAAAAACTTGCCGTTTGTTGATAAAATATAATAGATTTATTCTATAATATAAATAAAAGGCGTAACTTTGCCTACTGATTGAGAACGGATATAATCGGATAACAAATTCAATAAAAATACTTTAAATCCAAAAATCAACATGAAAACAGCTTATAACTTCAATGCAGGTCCCTGCGTCCTGCCCAAAGAGGCCATCGAGTCAACAATCGCCGCCATCCGTGATTTTGACAACACAGGTATCGGCCTGCTCGAAATCTCTCACCGTACCCCCGGTTGGGAGCGCACCATGGAAGAAACCCGTCAGCTCTGGCGCGAGCTGCTGAATATCCCCGCCGAGTACGAAATACTCTTCCTCGGTGGCGGTGCCAGCACCGGTTTCATGGATGTCCCTGCCAACCTTCTCAACAAGAAAGCCGCCTATCTGCAGACGGGCGTGTGGGCCAAAAAGGCCGCCAAGGAAGCCAAGAACTTCGGCGAGACCGTAATCGTGGCCTCCAGCGAAGACAAGACCTACAGCTACATCCCCAAGGGTTGGACCGTTCCTGCTGATGCCGATTATTTCCACATCACCACGAACAACACCATCTACGGTACCGAGATCCGCAAGGACTTTGCTGCCAACGAGATTAACAACGTGATGCTTGTTGCCGATATGAGCTCCGACATCATGAGCCGTCCCGTCGACGTGAAGACGTATGGTCTCATCTATGGCGGTGCCCAGAAGAATGTCGGCCCTGCCGGTGTCACCTTCTACATCGTCCGCAAGGACATCCTCGGCAAGATCACCGACC
>CACXCY010000079.1 GCA_902766265.1 uncultured Bacteroidota bacterium | reverse complement strand
TGTTGGCTCAAGGGCGTCTTTTTCCGAGGGAGATTCGGCTGTCTCGCTGACGATTCATGCCGTCGCCAGCATATTTTCGGAGGGGCTGCGACGATGACTTTTTCCTATGCTCTCCAGCCCTTGGAATTTCCCGTGGAGACTTTCGAAAATCCCGAGGAGACTTTGAAAAGTCCCGAGGAGAAATTTGAAAGTCTCGAGGAGAAATTTGAAAGTCTCGAGGAGAAATTTCACGGTCACGAAGAACCCACTTCAAGGGTTCTCCACGTTTTTTTCGCTGAAAGTGCCGTCAGGCAATACTAAAAACGGAAAATGCGTGTTATTATACGTGTTATTATATATAATATACATTTAGCTTATCAAACGTTTCTGGAACATAACGGGCAAAGTGGCCTTGTGGCTGGGGGTGACGCTCTATGTGGTGGTGGCTTTGGCGAACTATTCCGTCGTTCAGTCGCTCGCTGGAGCGGCGGCAAGCCGTCACTTTACCAAGGCGTGGGGTGGCGAGACACGTGTGGGCTCCCTCAGCGCCAACCTGTTCGACCATCTGGTGCTGCGCGACATCCTGATGGTCAACCCCGAGGGCGACACTGTGGCTGTGGGCGAGAAGATAGCTGTGCGTTTCCGTCGATTCCCCGTCTCAGGTGGCGGCCTCAACCTGGAGCACGTCCTCCTGAAAAATGTCACCTACCATTTCAGCAACGACACTACGGGCATCAACCTCTCCTATATCACCGATTACTACAAGAAGCCCCAGAAGGACACCACCCGCCACGGGGCGTTCGTGGTCAGGGTGAAACATCTGGTGATGCGCGACGTGTGCTATAAGATGAACCTCAACGCCAACCCCCATGTGCGCAAGTTCCCCTATGGTGTGTATGTGCAGGACATGGAGTTTCGCAATATCAACGCCCGGATGAGAAATGTGCGCGTCGATGCCGACCATGTGACTTGCCGTTTCGACCGCTTTGCCGCCCGTGAAAAGTCGGGCTTCGGAGTGCAGAACATCAAAGGCAACGTCTATGTGGCTCGCAACGGCATCAGCGTGACCGACTTCGAGGTGCAGACCGACAGCTCTGACCTGCGGCTGGACGCCATGCTCAAATACACCGACTGGGAGTCGATGGGGCAGTATGTCGACAGTGTATACATGTGCGTCAGCATCCATCCTGGCTCTGTGGCCAATATGGTCGATGCCGCCTGGTGGGCTCCCGCCCTTTGGGGTATGGACAGCCGCATTGCGCTGGAGGGGTACGTGCACGGACCTGTCGCCGACATCCATGCCGAGGACTTCTGGCTCCGCTTTGGCAAGGGCTCAGAGGTGCACCTGGATGCCGCAGTCAATGGGCTCCCTCGGATAGATTCAACAATCTTTGATTGCACCCTCCACCGCCTGGCCTCCAACTATGAAGACCTGACGGCTGTGAACCATCCTCCCCGCTACAAGGTGAAGGTGCCGCAGTTGCTGGAGCAGCTGGGGGCTTTCGATATGTCAGCGACAATGAGGGGCAGCATCAAGGACTTCAATGCACAGGCAACGGTCAACAGCACAGAAGGTACGCTGGATCTGCTGGCCGACATGCGTTACAATGAGCGTGAGAGGGGCTATGCCTATCAGCTTGAGGCCGCCTCGGAACAGTTCCAGGTGGCACGGCTTTGGCCCAACGAGTGGCTGAAGGATGTGGGATTCCGTATCACAGCCGATGGCATCGGTTTCGACCCGAAACGGATGAAAGGAACGCTGGAAGGCACCTTGAGCAACGTGCAGACGGGTGCGACGCGGCTGGATGCGGCCAAGGTGAAGGTCACGGCCGACAGAGGGCGCTATTCAGCAGATGTCAGCGTCGACGACGCAGTGGCGGACATGGATGTGCAATGCCGGGTGGTGCCGCAGGACAACAGGATGCAGTCACAGGTCGATGCCCACGTGCGCCATCTCGATATGAAGGCATTGGGTATTGCCAAAAACGAAGAAGACTCTCTCCTGACGGTCAGCACGCAGCTGAAGGTGCGGGCTTCATGGCAGCAAGAGGCACCGCTGCAGTCTGCACTTAACAGCATGACGGGAACTGTGCGCATGAACGACACGCGTCTGGCCAAGAACAACTCGCTGCTGAAGCTGGACGACGTGAAGCTGCAGGCCGACATGGACAATGGTCGTCGCAAGCTGAAGCTAACGAGCGATATCCTGGATGCCAATGTAGAGGGCTATTTTGACTATGAGGACTTCCCCATGGTGGCGCAACGGTTCTGCAACCAGTTCGTCCCCGTCTATTATAATCCGTTTGCTGACAAGCCGGTCGTGGATGACTACGCTCCGATAGCCGATGTCATGGTGGACATGACGGCTGTGTGGACCGACGGCAAGCACCACATGGAGGATTTTCTGCCTAAATTGCGTGTGTCCAAAGGTACACGCCTTTGGTGTACCTATAATTTCACCGAATCGATGAAACTGGTGGTCACCTCTGACTCCATCGCCATGGGAGGCATACAGCTGAGGAACGTGGCTGTCAACGGACATGATGTCGGAGGCCGTTACAAGACGGATGTCGATGTCGATGCTCTGATGCTCGGATCGACGGAATTGATGTCGGGTACCGAGATTGTCATTTTCTCAACATCCGATGAGGCGACATGCTCGGTGGATTGGAACGACCATCACGACCCAGTGTCCAAAGGCAGTCTGGAGCTGTTGTTGCAGAGCGATATGGCTGGCAACACATTACGGCTCATGAACAGCAATATCGTCTTGAGGGGCGACGTATGGGATGTGGAGAACACCACTCCGATAGCTTTTGCCAAGAACTACCTTCGTGTGGACGGGGTGCGTATCAGTAGCGAAGATCAGATGCTGTTGGTGCAGGCATCGAAAGCCCAGCAGGAAGACGACAAGATAGGTCTGACTGTGGATAATTTCCAGCTGGGTCAGTTGGATTTCCTCTTGGGCAATGCCGGAATTTCACTGGACGGTATCGTGGATGGCAATGTCCATGTCTCTGATTACTCCAAGATTCCTCATATCAACGTGCGCCTTGATGTGGAGGATTGCGTGGTCAACGACCAGCCGTTGGGCGATGCTTTGCTGCGTTCGCACTGGGATGCGCAGCGCAACCGTCTGTATCTCTCGCTCGACACCCGTCAACAGACAGACATAGACGAGCGTCAGCCCCTGAAAGCGCAGGGCTATGTCGATTTGGCCAGCAAGAACCGCGACATGGAGTTCAACGTGGACTTTGACGGATTTTCACTGGAGTCGGTAGCTCCGCTGCTGTCTTCATTCTCCTCCCATCTGGAAGGCGAGCTTCATGGCAGTTTCGTAATAGCCGGCAGTTTAGAATATCCGCAGCTGCGGGGCGATGCTTATATCGAGAAGGCATCGTTGCTGGTGGATGCGCTGAATGTCCAGTACACTATCGACGACACCATCTCGTTTACCAACAATGAGATACTCTTCGACCATATCGCGATACACGACCCGCAGAACAACACGGCATTGCTGAGTGGAAAGATCACCCACTCGCATTGGAATGATTTTAATTTCGATTTGGTGCTGGATACCCGAAATCTTATGCTTCTGAACACCACAGCCCACAACGCCACGTATTATGGCAAACTGTATGGCGCTGCTACGGCTGTCGTGTCGGGTCCCATGAGCGATATGTCGGTCAACGTCATTGCCAGCACGCGTCCAGGCAGTTCGCTGACGCTGCCTGTCAACAACAAGAAACAGGTAAAGGAACTCGGTTACATACGCTTCGACAATGTGGAGGTTGAATCCGACAGGGATGCGCGTGGTCGTCGTGCGGAGAACGGTGGTCTGGATGGTTTCAGCTATCGGTTGGTAGCCAATGTGGAAGTGACCCCCGATGTGCGGTTGAATATACCGATGGATTTCTCTCAGATGTATGCCGATGCTACAGCCGTGGCGTCGGGTGAGCTGCGCTACGAGACGGCGACAGACCGCAAGCCGACACTGACGGGTGCTTGCGAAATTGCCAGCGGCAGCATGAACCTGACATTTATGAGTATCCTGCAGAAGGAGTTCTCCATCTCGAGCGGCAGCAGTATCCTGTTCCCCGGCAATATCAGTGATGCCACATTCTCGTTGGAGGCCGTCTACCAGCAGCGTGTCAATATGTCGTCGCTCACGGGAGCTGACGCTTCGATAGAGAACAGCTCCAAGGTAATACCTGTGCAGAATGTTATCCTGCTGAGTGGGACTCTCCAGAATCCGGAGGTCAATTTCGACATCCGTCTGCCCAATGTAGATCCGAGCGTGGAAGAGGAGGTGTTCTCCTACGTGGACCGTAGCAACGAGCGCGATATGCTGAATCAGACACTGTCATTGCTCTTGTTGAGCCAGTTCTACAACAACACGACCAGCGGGTCCTCGAGTCCATTGGACAACGGTCTCTCCAGCGGATATGCGGTATTGGCCAATTCGGTGGGCAATGTGGTCAGCAACATGGTGCAGTTTGTCAATGTGAATTTCGACTACAGTGCTGCTCGCGAGATGTCCAACGAGAAATTTGATGTCGGCATCAGTCGCGAGTGGGAGAAATTCTATTTCGAGTCCACATTGGGCTTCGGCAGCGATGCCCGTGAGTTGAACGGCAACGAGAACGGGTTTACAGGGGATATCCTTGTCGGGTATAAGCTGAGTCCGCAGATGCACCTGTTCGTGTTCAATCGCAGCAACACCAACGACTACACCCGTGCGGACTTGCCCTACAAACAGGGTGTCGGACTGAAATTTACGAGAGATTTCGACAAGTGGAAGGACTTTTTTAAGAAGAACGGCAAGAAATGAAGATTCTCATCATAAGGTTAAGCAGCATAGGCGACATCGTATTGACATCGCCAGTGGTGCGCTGCGTAAAACAGCAGCTGCCCGAGGTGGAAGTGCACTATCTGACAAAACCTGCCAATGTCCCTATCTTGCAAGCCAACCCGTATGTGGATAAAGTGATTGTCTATGAGCAGGGACTGCGGAATGTGCTGCGTGTCATAAGGGACGAGCATTACGATTATATTGTCGACCTTCACAATAACCGTCGCTCTCGCTGGATACGACTTTTGACCGCTGTCCGCAGCAGTACTTTTTCCAAAGAGAACTTCCATAAGATTGTCTATATTGCCAGCCATCGCAATGTGATGTCTGGGCGTCACGTGGTAGACCGCTACTTTGATGCGGTACGTCAGTTGGGGATGACCAACGATGGTGGCGGTCTCGACTATTTCTGCCCCGACGAACCGCTGCCTGCCGTGCTGGCTGACGGTGACGTTCCGTATGTGGTACTGGTGGTAGGATCTAAGCATTACACGAAAACCATCCCTCCGGAACGGATAGCATATCTGGCCAACCATATCAGTGGGCGAAAGGTGCTGATAGGCGACCAAAACGACCGTCAACGCTTGGAGTCCGCAGGCGTCACATTGAATAGCGATGTTGTCAACCTTTGCGGGAAAACCACGCTGGGACAGTCTGCCAATATCATAAAGAGGGCTGCGTTGGTGGTGACACCCGATACGGGTATGATGCATATAGCTGCAGCATTCCATAAGCGGATGGTAGTGATATGGGGCTGTACCGCGGCTCCGTTCGGTTTTACGCCCTACAAGACGGAGTTTGTGGATTTCGCTGTCGACCTTCCGTGCCGTCCGTGTAGCCGTATGGGCTTCGACAAGTGCCCCAAAGGTCATTTCAAGTGCATGGTCGACCAGCCGTGGAAACGGATTTTGGATGTGATTAACCAGCAAATGGAGAAAGAATCATGAATATACCAGATACATTGTTAAAACCCCGGAATATCATTGCATCCATTCTTGTGATGCCGCTGTTTGTGATGCTGTTTGCCGTGGTCTACAATCCGATGTTTGGTCATGGTGCAGACGATCCGGGGGTGCAGCTATGGATTGACCATGCGGAATTTTGTATCACCATCCTCAGCACCATAACGCTGGGGGTTGTGGGTGTGAGCCGCTTGATATTCTACTTTGCTGCCCGTCGCACCTGTCTCAACCTGTTGCAATACCTATTCTGGCAGTTGATTGAATTTGCCATTCTCTGCCTCTTCGCCGATTTGTTTCTGGCGTTGTATTTCCATCAGAAATACTTTGTTCTGTTGCCGACGATTATGCTGTACGGGGCGTTGATTCTCTTTTTCCCTTATATCATCTCGTGGCTCTATTTCCGTGAACGCGACTTGGAGCATCAGCTGGCCGCGTCGCAACAGCGTGTCCAAGAGTTGCAGCTGGGAATGGAGAAGTCGGAGCAGGGGGCGATAAAGTTCGTGGATGAGAAAGGCACGGTACGCCTTGTGGTGAATGCCAGCCGGATAGTCTATATTGAGTCGGCAGGCAACTATGTCAACATCGTCTATGAGGATTCGGGACGGCTGGTCCGGTTCAGCTTGCGCAACACGTTGAAAGGCATCGAGCAGGTCTGCTCAGAGAATGATCTGGTGCGTTGTCACCGTTCTTATTTCATCAATCTCCATAAGGTCAAAATCCTGCGCAAAGGTCCCGAGGGCGTTTTCGCGGAGATGGACGCTGAAGGGGTGAGCGACATACCTGTCTCCAAGTCTTTTGCCAACGAAGTAATCAGATTGTTCAACTTATGAGATACACCGCATTTGTACTGTTTCTCGCAGTAACGCTGGCTGCCTGTGGGCAACAGCAGACCAATGGAGCTTTTAACGATTCGTTGGCTGTGGTCCATGCGCCATGGACCATTGACACTATTGACGGTCTGGTGCTGAAAACAGTGCAGTTTTCAGCCCAGGAACTATTCGGAGCCAATCAGTACATGGCTGTGTTGGAGGTGCCCCGCAAGTCGCAGTATATGCTGGCGTTTACGCATGAACAGCGTCGCACACTGACGAGCATACAGGGTAAGCGACATCATGCCGTGGCTGCCATAAATGGTTCGTTCTTCGACATGGAGCGTCATAATCCTATCTGCTATCTTCGTATAGGGGGCAGGGATGTGGGCGAGAACACTCCAGGGACTGACAAGATTCATCGCAAATATTATCAATACGGTTCCATGTCGTTGCGTAAGGGGCGACCCTATATTTTCCGGACCGACAGCGCCCGTTGTTGGGAAACGTCGTTGCCCGACAGTAATATCATGACGGCAGGGCCGTTGCTTATCCTGGACAATGAGATTCAGCCGCAGCGCAACGACCGGACGTTCATTACCCAACGGCATAACCGCACGGCAATAGGTGTCAAAGCCGACGGCACAGTGATGTTGTTTGTTGTTGACGGTCGTATGAAAGAGTCGGCAGGCATGACAATGACAGAATTGTCAAAGACATTGCAGTGGCTCGGTTGTAAGGATGCGTTGAATCTGGATGGGGGTGGCTCTACCACAATGTGGCTGAAACCTCTGTCAAAGAGGATAAAAGCACAGGCGCCCAACGGACTGGTGAATCATCCCTCCGACAACGGCAAGTATGATCACCAGGGAGAACGTGCAGTGTCCAATTGCGTCATCGTAGTGCATAAGTGATATGGATGATAGATTCTTAATCTACCGTGCTTCAGCAGGTTCTGGCAAGACATATACGCTTGTCAAGAAATATCTTGAGTTGGCTTTTTCCGTCAGCGAGGCGGAAGTGCCTCAACGTTTCCGCCAGATATTGGCTATCACCTTTACCAATAAGGCGGCCAACGAGATGAAAGAGCGCATCCTAAGGTATCTGAGGGAAATCATCGAGGATGCAGAGCACTCCCAGATGGCTGCCGATATCGTCGAGGGGACAAATACGACAATAGAAATACTGCGGAACAAGTCACGCATCTTGCATAAGGCCATCATCCATAACTATACGGATTTCTCCGTTTGTACCATCGACAGCTTCACGTTCAGGGTGGTGCGTACCTTTGCGCACGACCTGCATCTACCACTCAACTTTAATGTGCAGATTGACAAGTCCGACATTGTCCAGAGTGCGGTCGATGAGCTGATGGCTGCTGTGGGCACGGAAGGGGAGGATGCCCTGACCCAGCTGCTGAGCCAGTTCGCAGCTACAAGGATGGCATCAGGAAGCGGCTATAACAGAATAGAAGACGACATAAAGTCATTGACAGAACAGCTGTTTCAAGAGAATTCGTCGGAGTTCCTGTCCAAGTTGGGCGTGCTGGACTTTGACCAGTTCTTGGCCATCAGCAAAAAATTGCGTGCGCTGATGCGGCAGGATGAGCAGTTCTTTAGAGACGAGGCACGTAAAGTGGTCGAGGCGACGGAACAGGCATCTCTGCGGAAGGAGGACTACTACAATGGCGGCAGGGGTACATATTCGTTTTTTGAGAACATAACGGCAGGAGACTACAGTGAACTTGGGCAGCCGAAGAGCTATCTCCAGAGCGGAAAAATCTTTACCAAAGGTTACGAGCAGGATCCCGCAAAAGTCCGCCTCACGTCCGTCGTTCAGGAGGCCTATGAGAATATCAACGCCCGGGCTGTCGCGTACCACACCTACCGTATGCTCGCAGATCATATCTTTGAACTGGCACTGCTCAACCGGTTGCAGAAATATGTCGACCAGTACGCCGGCGAAAACGAGATAGTGCCGATATCCGATTTGAGCAAGCGGATATTTGAAGTCGTCAGGGCGGAACCAGCACCTTTCGTATATGAGCGCATAGGCAGCCGCTATAAGAACTACATGATAGACGAGTTCCAGGATACGTCGAAGATGCAGTGGGCCAATCTGCTGCCTCTGTTGGCAGATGGCATCGCGGGAGGTAATATGTCGCTCGTGGTAGGCGATGGCAAGCAGGCCATCTATCGTTTCCGTCAAGGTGATGTTGACCAGTTCATACAATTGCCGCATGTGGACAATCCCATGCATGGCGCGATATTCGAATACCCGGGAGTCAGCAAGGTGGAGAATCTGGGATATAACTTCCGTTCCCGAGAGGCCATTGTGACTTTCAATAATGACTTTTTCCCGTGGCTGATTGATAAATATTACAATGACAATGACTTGTTGAAACAGATTTTCAATCCTGATTATTTGACACAAAAACATAAGAAAGAGGGTGGATATGTGCAGCTGGCTTTCGGCAAAGGACTGGCGGAGATGTATCCGCAGGTGCTGCAGGAACTGGAGACTCTCGTCTGTGAGAAAGGGTATCGATACAGTGATATAACGATATTGGCTGATAAAAAGGACACACTCTCAAACATAGCGCAGTATCTCAGTGAGCAAAGCATCCATGGCGATCATATACCGTTGGTGTCGTCCGAGTCGTTCCGATTGGATAACAGCAAGGTGGTTATGTTTCTGGTGTCGTTGTTGAAGTATCTCATAGCTCCGGGCGACCGACTGACAGTCTCCTCGGTGCTGCAGCGCTGGTCGGAACTCTGCCCCCAGGACAGGACGTTCTACCTGCAGATGCTCTCTGGCGAGGACGTCGATTTAGAGGCGATGCTGGCTCGAAAGGGTGTAGACCTGAACCCCGACGTGTTGCTTTCCATGACACTGCTCGACTGCTGCGAAGAATTGATACGCCTGTTTCATCTGGACGGCATGGAGAACAACTATGTGGCTGCGTTTCTCAACTATATCGTCAAATACGGAAAGAATCACCGGCAGGACATTGCTGAATTTATCAGCTGGTTCGATGAGAGAATGGAGTCCAAGACGGATTCGCTGTTCGCCAGTGCGACATCCGACACGAATGCCATACGTTTGATGACCGTACACAAAGCCAAAGGGTTGGAGGCGCCTGTCGTAATCTACCTGCTCCCCAAGAAAAGCAGCAGGAAAAAGAATATTTGGGTTGACGTCCCCCAAAGCGAGGCCGACAATCTGGCGTTGCCGATTAGCTGGATAACGGTGAACAGTAAGTGCTCCTCCAGTTTCGACATGCAGTTTGAACAGGAGAGCCGCATGGAGGATATGGACGATGTGAACCGGCTGTATGTTGCGCTGACCCGCCCCAAAGACCAG